>NZ_JBNCNR010000003.1:0-230085 GCF_049847065.1 Gordonia sp. DT219
CACCAACACACTATCGAGTTCTCAACGAACACACACCCACCAACACCACCCCACACAGGAGCGAACTTCGGCGAGCTAGTTCTAACAGAGCAGACTACCCGATCAAGGGCAACTGATCCAGGCTACCAGAGCCACTGTCACCGACCAAACTGACGCTCGGCCGGCTTTTGCGCCCGGCTACAACCCAAAGATACGTACTTCACGAGGTGAAGACACTGAGCTACCCCGGGAATCCTGTCGGCCCCGGGGGAGTTGCTCTCTGCGGTGCAACAAGAAAGTTACACACGCCGGAACATTGCGTCAAATCTGCTGGTCAGACGGTTACGCGCGCGCCGGCAAAAGTCTTCTTGCCGCGCCGGATGACCAGCCAACGCCCGTGCAGCAGATCTGCGGTCGACGGCCGCCAGTCGGCATCGCCGACCTTCGCATTGTTCACATATGCGCCACCTTCGGCGATTGCCCGCCGAGCCGCCTTGTTGCTGTCGGACAAGCGCGTATCGACGAGCAGGTCGACGATGGTCGGCCGATTCTCGTCCCCCTCGGCGGCGGCGGGGTACTCGGCAACCGTGGTCTCACCCAACGCGGCGGCAAGCGTCGCCTCGTCGAGTTCGAGCAGATCCCCCCGACCGAACAATGCCTGGCTGGCCAGCTCGACCGCGGCAGTGTGATCGGCACCGTGGATGAGTGTGGTCATCTCCGCGGCCAGACGTTTCTGCGCCAGACGCAGATGCGGCGTCTGTTCGGTCGCGAGCTCGAGGTCGGCGATTTGCGGTCGCCCGAGGAAGGTGAACCACTTGAGGTACCGGACCACGTCGGCGTCGGCGGTGTTCATGAAGTACTGGTACCAGGCGTATGGACTGGTCAGCTCCGGGTCCAGCCACAGACTTCCGCCCCCCGTCGACTTTCCGAATTTCTTGCCGTCCGACGAGGTCACCAGCGGCACCGTCAGTGCATGAACAGTGTTGCCATCGACCCGACGCACCAGGTCCACGCCTCCTACGATGTTGCCCCACTGGTCTGATCCGCCGATCTGAAGCGTGCAGCCGTAGCGTCGATGGAGCTGAAGATAGTCGTTGGACTGCAACAGGATGTAGCTGAATTCGGCGTAGCTGATCCCATCGGTGTCGAGTCGTCGTTTGACCGTTTCCCGGGCGAGCATCACGTTCACGGAAAAATGCTTGCCGAGGTCACGCAGGAAGTCGACGACCGACATCGGTCCGGTCCAGTCGAGGTTGTTGACCATGACCGCACCGTTCGCGGTGCCGTCGATGTCGACAAAACGACGCAACTGTCCACCGATCCGGTCAGCCCAGCCCTCGACGACATCCGCGGCGTTCATCGTCCGCTCCCCCACGTCGCGTGGATCACCGATCAGACCGGTTGCGCCACCCGCGAGGACCACGGGACGATGTCCGGCGAGCTGAAATCGTCGAAGTGTCAACAGCGGGACGAGGTGGCCGGCATGGAGGCTGGCAGCAGTCGGGTCGAATCCGGCATATAGCGTGATCGGACCATCGGCCAATGCCCCACGCAGTTCGTCGAGGTCGGTCGACTGCGCGATCAGCCCACGCCACCGGAGGTCCTCGAGGATGTCAGGGGTGGTCACGGTTACCTGCGATGTCTCAGCGCTCACGGCGTTCATCTTTCCACCCGACTCCCCGACCGGCGGCGAGGGGCGGGCGCGCAGGCGCGCGAACCCCGATCAGGATTCGCCGGTCAGTCTCTGGTGTTCGTCGGGGTCGACGGCGCGCGCCTCGTCCGCAAGCATCACCGGGATCCCGTCGGAGTCGATCCGGTAGGCCACCCGCAGCCGGGGGTTGTACAGCTCGTCGCCCGCGTCGAGCAGCGGGCCGTGATCCTGCGGGCAGACGAGTCGTTCCCGCACGATCGGATCGATGGTCTCGGCACGCGACGGCATCTCGACGGTTCCCTTCACTCGATGACCGCACCGCTGGGATCGCGGCGTGATAGGCGTGGCCTCACCGTAGCGTGCCGCGATTTCACCCTCGCGTGCCGGCCGCGGCTTCGGCCGCACCCGCCGGCGCCGTCCTGACCCAGGTGACCTTGGTCGCCGCGGAGCGCGTATACCTGCGATAGCGGCCTTCCTCGTCTCGGTACCAGATCTTGGCGCCCGGCTTCGGCAGCCCCGCCCGCACGAGCTCGGTCACCTGTGGCCGGTACGAGTTCGACACGGGGATGTCGTCGACCACCCTGATCAGGTGCGGGCGCTCGGCGGACGGGAACTCGCCCAGCGCGACCCGCAGTTTGGTCACCGTCAACGAGTCCCGCGTCGCGGTCGGCAGGAGAGTCACCGCGACGACCGCCAGCTGGTTCCCGGGCTCGCCCACGCCGTACGCGGCCACCTGGTCGACGCCGTCCACCCGTGACAGTGCCTGTTCGAGTGGTAGGAGATAGACGATTCCGTCGGCGGAGAGGACCGGTGAGTCGACCGCCCCCATGAACCACAGATCGTCGTCGGCATCCCGAATGAACAGTTGTCCGGAGACCTCCCACCGGTCGTCACGGTTGAACACATCGCGCAACACCGTGGAGAAGATGTCGAACCGATAGCGCGTGCGCGCCAGCAGGAGGCCGACCTCGCCCGGTTCGGCCCGACGCACGAAGCCGTTGGGCGCCACGTCGAGTCGCGAGTTCTCGATGTCGTACGCCGCGACCTGTACATGATTCGTCCCCGGCAACTCCCGCCCCATCGACCCGGCCTTGTCCCCGGCGACGTTGGCGAGGATCGCCGACCCGTCGGCAGTCGCGAAGAACTCGAGTATCCGTGCCCGCGGGAAGGCCTCTTGGACGTCCTCCCACAGTCCGACCGGCATTCCGGAGCCGATGAACAACCTGATGGGGTTGTGCTCGGCGATGTGGAACGACCCCGACCGGACGATCTCGCGCATCATGGTCCACGTATAGGAGACGACCGTCACGCCGTACCGGCGTACCTCCACGGCGAAGGTCTCGGCCTCGACCCCGTTGGACAACGCGATGCGGGAGCGACCGGCAACCGTCGCGCCCAGAGTGGTGAGCAGGCCCGATGCGTGATGCAGCGGCGGAAGGCAGTACACGGTGTCCCTGTCGGTCAGCCCCGCCGCCGAGGCGGCGCCGAACGCGGACACCGCGAACCGAAGATTGGTGATGGGCCAGACGGTGAGCTTCTGTTCGGACCGGGTGAACAGGATGAACGCGAGGTCCCCGGCCAGTCCCGGATCGGCGCGATACCACGCGGGCATCTCGACGGCCGCGGGATCGATCTGTTCCATGTCGATGATGCGGTGCCCGTCGGCACGTTCGATCACTCGCGCATCGCCACTGCCCCCACCGAGGATGAGGACCCGACCACAATGTGCCGCAGCGGTTTCCAAATTCTTGGGATCGGCCACCACGACGGCACAGTTGGCCAGGCGAAGCATCTCGTCGATGTCGCCCTCCGGTGAGAGCATCACCACGACCGCGCCGAGCCTCGACAACGCCGCGACGACCACCAGCGCACTGGGTCGGGTGTCCATCAGGACGCCGATGTGCTGACCGGGGCGGACACCGCACGAGACCAGACCGGCGACGACGTTGCCGATGCGGACGTTGACCTGTTCATGGGTCAGCACGCGGTTCTCGAAGAGGAACAGCTCCTTGTGCCCGCCCCGCTTGGTGTTCTCCGACATGAGCTTGCCGAGCGAGATCCGGGTCCCGGCCTGGATCTGCCCCAACCGCAACAGCCGGGGCGCGGTACGCACCGATTCCTGAGCCACCGCCAGTGACGAACGCTGGAACGATGCCGCCCGGCCCAGAAGCTCGCGGGAGACCCCGGCGCCGGCGTCGGCGACCGCGCTCAGACCATGGGAGAGCCGCGAGGCCACACTGACCCCTGAACCACTGCCCGGTTCCGGAAGGGTCATCGGCTCGATGTCTTCGGGCTGCGGACCGAGTCCGCCCTGCCAGCGGATCCACTCCGCGGTCAGCGGCCACGTATGCGTTCCCGAGGTACTGCCCACCACGAGACCGAAGTGGCCGACCGGCACACATGATTCGTAGACCTCCGCGTCGGGGGCGGCACGCACGATACCTCGCACCGCGGCCGGCTGACCGATGTCGTCGGCTCCTCCGACGAACGCGAGGATCGGACAGGTGATCTCGGCGAGGGTCACCAGTTCACCGTTGATGACAAAGCCGCCCGAGACCATCCGATTGTGGACGACGAACTGCTGCAACAATTCCGCGATCGCGGGCCCCGACCAGGCCACCCATCCGTCGGATTCGAGGAAGCGGCGTTGGTCCTCGCGCGGCAACAGCGCGTCGCGGTCGTGGAGTTGACGGAGGAAGTCGAACCGGCTGCGCGCGGTCTTGACCGGGTCGAGCATCTGAAAACCGAGGCGCGCCAGCCATCCGGGCACCCACAGATGGCTGACGACACGATCGGCAAGGATTTCGGCACCGGGTACCACCAGCCCAGCAGGCAGGCCGAGCGGCAACCCCGCCAACACGTCGACTGGACTGCCGAAGGTGATCAGGCTCGCCAGGCCCTTGCTGCGCCGATAGGCGGCGGTTTGGTAGGCGAACATCCCGCCCTGTGAATAGCCGGCCAGGTGGACGTCTGACCCGGTTGCGTCGATGATCAGGTCGATCGCGCGGCTCACCGCGAGCACGTGGTCGGCGAGGTCGCGTTCCCGGCCGCCCTCGGCGGTGTCCGGCGAGCCGAAATCGATGACCCACGGCACGATCCCGTGCTGGTGCAGTATCGAGACCGCGCCATTGTGTTCGGTCACGTCGTAGACGTTCGCCGACACCATCATCGGCGGGATGAGCACCACGTTGGGGCCGGCGGACGCGTCGTCGGGAAAATAGCGCCGCAACCTGAACATCTTCTCGGTCTCGACGACCGTGAACGGAGCCGGTTGCGTGCCCGTCTCCAGTCCACCGAGACGTAACACCTCGAGCCCGTTCTGCGCGGTGGCGACCACCCGGCCGACGATCGCTCCCAGATCCGGAATTCCGCCCAATCGACACCCCTCCTATGTGGGCACCCACTCTACCCACCCGTACGAGGCCCGAGCCGCTGTTGTACCGGACCGTGTGGTGACCCGGACCGTCAGTTCACCTGGACCGTCAGTTGACCCGGCTGCTACTGACCACCCGAACCCGGGTGCGTTCTCGGCTGGTTCTGCCAGCGTGCACGAAGTCGCGAGACCTGCTCGGTCAGTACCGCGAGCTGGCGCTGCACCTGGCCGGACGATGTGCCGCCGTGCGCGTCACGCGATTCGATCGATCCGCGAACGCTGAGCACCTCGCGCACCCGCGGGGTGAGCGCCGGGTCGATCGCGGCGAAGGTGTCATCGTCGAGCTCGGCGAGTCCGACACCCCGGCGCTCGGCCTCCCGTACGCATGCCCCGGCCAGCTCGTGGGCGACCCGGAACGGGACGCCCTGACGCACCAGCCACTCGGCGATGTCGGTGGCCAGGGTGAAACCGGCCGGCGCGAGTTCGGCCATCCGGTCCTCGTGGAACTCGAGGGTGCCCACCATCCCGGCGACCGCAGGCAACAGCAATTCCAGCTGGGCGACCGCGTCGAACAGTGGCTCCTTGTCCTCCTGTAGGTCGCGGTTGTAGGCCAAGGGCTGTCCCTTGAGGGTCGCCAGCAAGCCGGTCAGGTCTCCGATGAGTCGGCCTGCCTTACCGCGGGCGAGTTCGGCCACGTCCGGATTCTTCTTCTGCGGCATGATCGAACTGCCGGTCGACCACGCATCGGACAACGTCACGTAGCCGAATTCCGCTGTGCTCCAGATGATCACCTCTTCAGACAGCCGCGACAGGTCGACCGCCGCCATGGCGAAGACGAATGCCGCCTCCGCAGCGAAATCACGCGCGGCCGTGGCATCGATCGAATTCTCCGCCGGCCCGTCGAACCCGAGATCTGCCGCGATCGCACCTGGATCGAGCCCGAGAGATGAACCGGCCAGCGCGCCGGAACCGTACGGCGACACCGCGGTCCGACGATCCGCGTCTCCGAGGCGGTCGACATCACGCAGCAGCGGCTGCGCATGCGCCAGCAGATGGTGCGCCAGGAGCACCGGCTGAGCCGCCTGCAGGTGCGTCTTACCCGGCATCACCGCATCCGGGTGCGCCACGGCCTGGCTGACGAGTGCGTCCACGACGTCGAGCAGCCCGAGCGACACCCGTGCCATCGCCTCGCGCACCCACATCCGGAACAGCGTGGCGACCTGGTCGTTGCGTGAACGACCCGCCCGCAGGCGGCCGCCCAGCTCGGGTCCGACCCGTTCGATCAGGCCGCGTTCGAGCGCTCCGTGTACGTCCTCGTCCGACGGCGCCGGACCGAAGGTGCCATCGGCGACGTCAGCGGCGAGTCGATCGAGCCCGTCGAGCATCACCACCAGGTCGTCGTCACCGAGCAATCCCGCCGCGCCGAGAACCCGGGCATGCGCCTTCGACGCGCGAATATCGAAGGGCGCCAACACCCAGTCGAAGTGGGTGGACTTGCTCAGCGCGGCCATCGCCGCGGCCGGGCCGTCGGCGAATCGCCCACCCCACAGCGAACCCTCGTTGGTGGCCCCGTCTTTCATGTGACCGGCCTGCTCACTCACCCGAGCAGGTCCCGTTGCGCGGCGATCTTCGAGGAGAGGCCGTGCAGTTCCACGAAGCCGCGGGCGTTGGACTGATCGAAGCTGTCGCCCTCGTCATAGGTGGCGAGGTTGAAGTCGTAGAGCGACTCCGGGCTGCGTCGGCCGTTGACGGAGATGTGACCGCCGTGCAAGGTCAGCCGGATGTCACCGGTGACGTGCTCCTGGGTGGAGTCGACAAAAGCGTCCAGGGACCGCTTGAGCGGCGAGAACCACAGGCCGTCGTAGACCAGCTCGGCCCACTTCTGGTCGGTGTGCCGCTTGTAGCGACCCAATTCCCGCTCCAGGGTGACGTGTTCGAGCTCGGCATGGGCGGTGATCAGCACCATCGCGCCTGGGGCCTCGTACACCTCACGGCTCTTGATGCCCACCAGCCGGTCCTCGACGACGTCGAGCCGGCCGACGCCCTGCGCACCGGCCCGCCGGTTGAGTTCCTCGATGGCCTCGAGCACGCTCACCGGCTTGCCGTCGATCGCGATGGGCCGGCCCTTGTCGAAACTGATGATGACCTCGTCGGGCGACTGCCAGTTGAGCGTCGGGTCCTCGGTGTAGGAGTACACGTCCTTGGTGGGTGCATTCCACAGGTCCTCGAGGAACCCGGTCTCCACTGCGCGGCCCCAGACGTTCTGGTCGATCGAGAACGGCGAGCGCTTGGTCACGTTGATCGGGATCGCGTTCTCCTCGGCGAAGGCGATCGCCTTCTCGCGCGTCCAGGCGTAGTCGCGGACCGGTGCGATGACCTTGAGATCGGGTGCCAGCGAGGCGAATCCGACCTCGAAGCGCACCTGATCATTGCCCTTGCCGGTGCAGCCATGGGCGACGACGGTGCCGCCATGGTCCCGAGCAGCGGTCACCAGATGTTTGGCGATCAGCGGCCGCGACACGGCCGACACCAGCGGGTAACGATCCATGTAGAGGGCATTGGCGGTGATGGCGGGCAGGCAGTAGTCGTCGGCGAATTCGTCACGCGCGTCGACGAGTACGGCCTCCACCGCACCGCAGTCGAGAGCGCGCTGACGCACGACCTCCATGTCCTCGCCACCTTGGCCCAGGTCGACCGCGACCGCCACGACCTCATTGCCGGTTTCCCGGCCGATCCAGCTGATGGCGACCGAAGTATCCAGTCCGCCCGAGTATGCGAGTACGACGCGATCGGCCATGTGTTTATGAACTCCTGTTTCGTGTGTGCACATCCATCATGGGATGCGCGGTTGGCTGGGGTGATCGGGGGTCCGATGAACGGTTCTCCCGATCAACCCGGGGTATCAGATCCGCCGATGGTCGGTCAGGTCTGCCGGGTCTTGGGGTGGTCGGGTCGGGGGTGGTCGGGTCGGGGGTGGTCGGGTCGGGGCTGTCGGGTCTGCGTGTACCGGACGGAACGACGCGGCCCGGTCACACGAGACCCTCGATTCGTCGAGCCATCTCGGCACCGTCGATCGGATCACGCGCGCACACGAAGATCGTGTCATCACCGGCGATGGTGCCGACCACGTCGGGCAGGCTCGCCCGGTCGATGGCGCTGGCAAGATAGTGCGCCGCACCCGGCGGCGTGCGCAGGACGGCCAGGTTTCCGCTGCTGTCGGTGGAGACCAATAGTTCGGAGACCAACCGCGCGAGCCGATCGGTACCGCCGAACACCCCACGAACCGGCGAACCGTCCTCGGGAACCATGTACACGCCGACGCCACCGTCGGCGGCACGCAGCTTCACCGCACCGAGTTCGTCGAGGTCACGCGAGATGGTCGCCTGTGTGGCGTCGATACCGCGTGCGGCGAGCAGATGCTGCAGCTCGGATTGGCTGCGCACCTGCCGTTTGGCCAGGACCTCGACGATCAGCGCGTGCCGGCCGGCACGCGTGGCGGCCAGCCGCGGCTCGGGCTGCTCGGATCTGCTCGATGCGGTCATCGATGCTCCAGCAACCAGATCAGCAAGGCCTTCTGCGCGTGCAGCCGGTTCTCGGCCTCGTCGAAGACCGCACTCGCCGGCCCGTCGATGACCTCGTCGGTGATCTCGTCGCCGCGGTGGGCCGGCAGGCAGTGCAACACGACCGCCCCGGGAGCGGCGTGGGAGAGGAGCCCGGCGTTGATCTGATACGGCCGAAACGGCGCCTTTCGATCCCTGCCGTCGTCCTCCTGTCCCATCGACACCCAGGTGTCGGTGACCAGCACGTCGGCATCGGTCGCGGCGCGGACCGGGTCGGCGACCAGCCGAATCGACCCACCGGTCAGCGTTGCACGCTTCTCGGTGTCGGCGATGACCTGGGCGTCGGGCGCGAAGCCATCGGGGGCGCTGATCGTCACGTGCATCCCGGCGGTGACTCCGCCGAGCGCCAGCGAATGCGCCATGTTGTTCGCACCGTCGCCGAGGTAGGTCATCCGCAGTCCGGCGGTGGCGCCCTTGCGTTCGATGATCGTCTGCAGGTCGGCGAGTATCTGACACGGGTGAAAGCTGTCGGAGAGGGCGTTGACGACGGGAATCGTGGCGGTGGACGCCATTTGCTCGAGCCGTTCCTGGGCGAAGGTGCGCCACACCACCGCGTCGACGAAGCGCGAGAGCACCCGGCCGGTGTCGGGTAGGGATTCGTCGCGGCCGAGCTGGGTGGTGCGTCCGTCGACGACCACGGCGTGGCCGCCGAGTTGGGCGATTCCCATCTCGAAGGAGAACCGGGTGCGCGTGGAGTTCTTGTCGAAGATCACCCCGACGCCCCGCGGGCCCTCCAGCGGGCGATACGCGAACGGGTTGCGCTTGACGTCGGCGGCGAGTGCGAGCACTTGTGCCTGCTCGTCGGCGGTCAGGTCGTCGTCGCGCAAGAAATGGCGTGTCATGGGCGTCCCTTCGCTTCGGTCTCGGCGTGCGCGGCGTCTGTGGCGGCATCGAGGATCGCCGGTAGTGCGGCGACGAATTCCCGGCCCTGTTCCTCGGTGAGGATCAGCGCGGGCGCGAGGCGCAGCACATCGGGCGCCGGCGCATTGATGAGGAAGCCGTCTGCGCGGGCGGCGGCTTCGACGTGGGCGGCCGCTGCCCGGTTCAGCACGATCCCGAGTAGCAGGCCGGATCCGCGGACATGCGAGATCAGCGGGTGGTCGAGGTCCTCGATGCCTGCGGCTATCGATTTACCCACCGCCGCAACGTGTTCGACGAGTCCCTCGTCGTCGATGACCCGCAGGACTGCCAGTGCTGCCGCGGCACTGACCGGGTTGCCGCCGAAGGTGGTTCCGTGCTGTCCGGGCGTGAAGAGGTCTGCCGCATCGCCGGTCGCGATGCACGCGCCGATGGGCAGGCCGCCGCCGAGGCCCTTGGCCAGGGTCATCACGTCCGGTACCACCCCGCCGGCCTGGTGGGCGAAGAACGTTCCGGTGCGCGCGATCCCGGTCTGCACCTCGTCGAGGATCAGCAGGGCCCCACGCTCGGCGGTGATCCGCCGGGCGTGTGCCAGATAGTCGGCGGGCGGCACGACGACACCTGACTCACCGAGGATCGGTTCGAGGATGACTGCCGCGGTGTGTTCGTCGACCGCCGTATCGAGGGCGGCGGCATCGCCGAAGGGCACGAACTCGACGCCCGGCGGCATCGGCGCGAAGGGCTCGCGCTTGCCCGGCTGTCCGGTCATCGCGAGTGCACCCATCGTGCGGCCGTGAAAGGCTTTGTCCGCAGCAATGATCTGTGGCCGTCCGGTCCGTCGTGCAAGCTTGAACGCGGCCTCGTTGGCCTCGGTTCCCGAATTGCAGAAGAAGACCCGGCCCGGATGGCCGAACCGGCCAAGGAGCTGCTCGGCGAGCTCGACGACGCGCTCGTTGATGTAGAGGTTCGACACGTGGCCGAGGGTGGCCAGCTGGGTGGAGACGGCATCGATGATTGCCGGATGGGCGTGGCCGAGCGCGTTGACGGCGATTCCGCCGAGCAGATCGAGGTAGCGCTTCCCGTCGGCGTCCCACACGTAGGCCCCGTCGCCACGTTCGAGTGTCAGCGCCGGGGTGCCATAGTTGTTCATCAGCGCGGTGGACCACCGCTGCTGCCAGGGTGCGGTCATGAGGTCGTGACTTTCGGGTCGGGAGTCGGTGTGCGGGTATCGGAGTCGGCGCCGGTTCGGTATGGCACCACGGTCGTTCCGGCCGAACTCGACGTCAACAGTTCGGCCAGCACCGCGTGGGATACCCGGCCGTCGATGACATGCGCCCGGCGCACCCCACCGGTCACCGCCCGCAGGCAGGCCTCCATCTTCGGAACCATGCCGGAATCCAAGCGCGGCAACAGTTCTGCGAGCCGTTCGGTATCGATCTCCGACACCATCGAGGCCCGGTCGGGCCAGTCGGTGTAGAGACCTTCGACATCGGTGAGCATCACCAGTCGCGCGGCACCCAAGGCCTCGGCCAGCGCGCCGGCGGCGGTGTCGGCGTTGATGTTGTGCACCACGCCATCACGGTCGGGGGCGATCGTGGAGATCACCGGAATCCGCCCGGCGGCAACAAGATCGAGAACCGCCGAGGCATTCACCGAGGAGATGTCGCCGACCAGACCGACGTCGGTGGCCACGCCGTCGACCAGGACCGAACGGCGGACCGCGGTGAACAGATGGGCGTCCTCACCGGTCAGGCCCACCGCGTACGGACCATGAGTGTTGATCAACCCCACCAGCTCTCGGCCGACCTGCCCGAACAGCACCATCCGGACGACATCCATCACTTCCGGAGTGGTGACCCGGAAACCGCCGCGGAACTCTCCCGACAACCCCAGCCTCGCGAGCATTGCCGAGATCTGCGGCCCGCCGCCGTGCACCACGATCGGGTGCATCCCGCAGGCACGAAGGAACACCATGTCCGCGGCGAACGCGCGTTTCAGGTCATCGTCGACCATCGCGTTGCCGCCGTACTTGACCACGACGGTCGCGCCGGCGAGCGCCTGCATCGCAGGCAGCGCGTCGGCGAGTACGGCCGCCTTGTCCACGTCCGCCGATGCGGCGGTGTCGACAGCGATCTCGTGACCGTCGGGGAATGCTCCGGTGCTCATGAGGAATACGCCGAATTCTCTTCGACGTAACCGTGCGAGAGGTCGGTGGTCCGGATCGACCCGGATGCCGAGCCCAGTCCGAGATCGATGCGCACCTCGATGTCGGCGCCCGACAGGTCCACCTCCCGTGCACCGGGTGCACCCGCACCGTCGACGCACACCGCATTACCGTTGAACGACACCGAGATCCGGTCGGGATCGATCGTGACCGGCGCAATCCCCACGGCGGCGAGAACGCGGCCCCAATTGGGATCGGACCCGAAAAGTGCGGTCTTGACCAGCGAGTCACGCGCGACCGTGCGGGCGATCGTGATCGCGTCGTCCTCGGTGCGCGCGCCGGCCACGGTGATGATGATACGTTTGGTGACGCCCTCGGCGTCGGCCATCAACTGGGCCGCCAGTTCGTCGCAGACGGCCAGGACGGCGGCATCGAGATCGGCTTGCTCGACCGGGATCTGGCTGGCGCCCGAGCTGAGCAGCAGCACAGTGTCGTTCGTCGAGGTCGCCCCGTCGACGTCGAGGCGATCGAAGGTCAGCGCGGTGGCCCGCCGCAACGCCGCATCGAGCTGCTCGGCGGTGGCCCGGGCATCGGTCGTCAGCACACACAACATGGTGGCCAGCGACGGCGCCAGCATTCCGGCGCCCTTCGCCATGCCGCCGACATTCCATCCCTGCGGATGGTGCAGCGCAACCTGTTTGGGCACCGTATCGGTGGTCATGATCGCGTAGGCCGCATCGGTGCCGCCAGACAGTCCGCCGCCCATATCGTGGACGATCTCGGTCACTCCGGCGAGGACCTTGTTCATCGGCAACCGATCGCCGATGAGGCCCGTGGAACAGACCGCGACCTCCACCGCCCCGGTCTCGGTGCCCCAGTTGCTCAGCGCGTCGGCGACCGCCTCCGCTGTGGCATGGGTGTCCTGAAATCCGCCCGGCCCGGTGCAGGCATTCGCACCGCCGGAGTTGAGGATCACCGCACGCAGCCGACCGGTGGTCAGCACCTGCTGTGACCACAGCACCGGCGCAGCCTTGACCTGATTACGGGTGAACACCCCCGCCGCGGCGTGGTCGGGACCCTCGTTGAACACCAGCGCGAGATCTTCTTTGCCAGCAACCTTGATACCGGCCGCGATTCCCGCCGCGCGGAAACCGAGCGGCGCGGTCACACCCTGCTCACGCACCAGCCGCGGCGCGCCCAGCGGCGCGCCCCCGACGATCCGGTCCTCGGTGTCGGTCCGGCCGTCCGTGTCGACCCGATCATCCGATGCCGTCACGGCGCGATCCCCACGGTGCTCAATCCCTCTGCCTCATCCCAGCCCAACGCAAGGTTCATCGATTGCACGGCGGCCCCGCCGGTGCCCTTGGTCAGGTTGTCGACGGCACCGACAGCCACCAGCGTGCCGGCGCGCTCGTCGACGGTCACCGCGATCTGGACGGCGTTCGAGCCGATCACCGAACCGGTCGTCGGCAACGATCCGGCCGGCAGCACATGCACGAAATGTTCGTCGCCATATGCCTTCTCGTAGACGGCACGGACCTCGTCGACAGTGGCGGTGGTCCGCGCGGTGCAGGTGGCAAGAATGCCACGCGACATCGGGACGAGAACGGGTGTGAACGAGACACTCACCGGCAGATCGGCCGCCTCCGAGAGCGCCTGGGCGATCTCCGGGGTGTGGCGATGGGTACCGCCGACGCCGTATGCGCGAGCCGAACCGATCACCTCGGAGGCGAGCAGGTCGACCTTGGGCGAGCGTCCCGCCCCTGAGGTGCCACTGACCGCGACCACGGTGACCGCGGGCTCGACGAGGCCGGCGGCCAGCGCAGGCAGTAAGGAGAGGATCGAGATGGTGGGATAGCAGCCGGGCACCGCGATCCGGCTCGCGCCCGCGAGCACCTCCCGGTTGCCGGGCAGTTCGGGCAGTCCGTATGGCCACGTGCCGGCGTGGTCGCCGCCGTAATATGCGTTCCAGTCAGCACTGTCACGAAGCCGGAAGTCGGCCCCGCAATCGATGATCAGAGTGGTCGGCGGCAGGGCGTCGGCGATTGCGGCCGAGGTACCGTGCGGTAGTCCGAGGAACACCACGTCGTGTCCCGCGAGGACCTCGGTGGTCGTCTCCTCGAGAACCCGATCGGCCAGCGGCAGCAAATGCGAATGCTGGGAGCCGAGTGTGCTCCCGGCGTTGCCGCCCGCGGTCAACGCGCCGATCTCCAGCTCACCCGAACGCAGTCGGGGGTGACCGCAGAGAAGACGCAGGATCTCACCGCCCGCATAGCCGCTGGCACCAGCGACCGCCACCTTGATCGTCGTCATGCAAACATTATGCACGATGATGCAAATTGATTCATGGGCGGTTCCGCGGTCGGCCCTCGCAACCGCCGGGCTCCACTGTCCATCGGGCCGGCGGTCCACCCGATGGGACGCTACGGGACGAGCACTATCCGGCCGAACACAACACCGTCGTCCATCTGCCGATGGGCCTCGGCAGCGTCGGCCAACGGCATGACCGCGTGCACCACCGAGTGCAGTTCGCCGCGCGACGCCCCGGCAAACCATTGCGCGCGCACGGCGTCGCGCGCGGCCACGGGCACCGTGTCCAGACTGAAGGTCGCAAACGACCGAGACCGCTGGAATGCGCCCATCAGTCGCATTCCGAAGTCGGCCGGCGGCGCCCCGGCAACGACTCCGACCAGTACGAACCGGCCATTGGACGCGAGCCGGTCAAGGAAGTCCGGTAGGTCAGCACCGCCGGCGATGTCGATGATCACGTCGTATGACTCCGGCGCCGCAGAGTCCCCGTGGCCAGTGCGATCGAGTACATGCGTCGCGCCGAGCGCCCGCAGGCGCGCGCCACGATCCGCCGACGAGGTCGTGACTGCAACCACGTCGGCGCCACCGGCCGCAGCCATCTCGACGGCGGCGATGCCGATGCTGCCGGCCGCACCACGCACGAGCACCGACTCGCCCGCGGTGAAGTGGGCGTGGCGCAGGGCGAAGTGTGCGACCGGCGCCGCGCTGCCTAACGTCACCGCATCGATCGATGACAGGCCGTCGGGAAGTTCGACGATCTCGCTCACTCGCGCGAGCGCCTGCTCGGCGTATCCGCCGCCGAGGCCGGTGAACGCCCAGACCCGGCGTCCGATCAAGGAGGTATCGACGCCATCACCCACCGCGGTCACGGTGCCGGCGACCTCGCTTCCCGGGATCATCCCCTCGGCGAAGCCGTATCCGGCGAGAGTTCCGCGCCGGATGACCGCGTCGACGCCACCCACGCCGATCGCCTCGGTCTCGATGACCACCTCTGCGTTTCCCGCTCGGGGTCGGGGGATGTCGGTCTCCACCAGTCCGGCGGGTTCCCCGAACTGTTCTATGCTCACCGCGCGCACCTGCGCCTCCTCGAAGTTCCTGCTGTCTGCGATACGGTGACGACGCTAGCGGACGCACCCGTCCACTTATCGGAAGTGAGAAGTATGCCGGTTCGATCGCCTCAGATGTTGCGCACCGACGCCCGGGACAATCGCGATCAGATCCTGGCAGCCGCACGGACACTGTTCACCGAGAGCGGCCTGCAGGTCACGATGCGACAGATCGCGCGCCGCGCCGCGGTCGGCCCGGCAACCCTCTACCGACGGTTCCCGACGAAGCAGATCCTGATCGACGAAGCCTTTGCCGACGAACTCCGCACCTGCCGACAGATCGTCGACGACGGTTGTGCCCACGAAGACCCGTGGCGTGGGTTCTGCGGCGTCATCGAACGGCTCATCGTCCTCAATGCCCAGAATCAGGGATTCGTCGACGCGTTCACGTCGTCGACCGCGGAGATGAACGCGATTGCGGCACATCGTGTCTCGATGATTCGCAAGCTCACGGCGCTGACCGCCCGCGCGCAGGCCATGGGGGGCCTACGACACGATTTCGTGATCGATGACGTCGTGCTGATCTTGTTGGCCGGTCGCGGCCTTGCCACCCTCCCGCAGGAGCACCGGGCCAGGGCCGCAACGCGCTTCGCCGCGGTGGCCGTCTCCGGGCTCCGGCAATCCGAGGACAACGTGGCATTGCCACAAGGTTCGAGAATGGCCGCCGCCGTGATCCTGGGTGGCACGGCCTGAGCGCCGGCTACCGCAACCGCGCACCGACCCGATCGCCGGCAACCGCCACCGCCGCCAGCTTCGCCGCGTTGGCTTCGTCCTCGGTGAGCGTGCGGTCGTCGGCGCGGAAACGTAACGAGAAGGTCAAGGACTTGTTGCCCTCGCCGACCTGACTACCGGTGAACACGTCGAACAGGTCGATCGCCTCGAGCAGTTCACCCGCACCCGCTACCAGCGAAACCCGGACGTCTTCGGCCGGCACGTCGTGCGCAACGACGACGGCCACGTCCTGCAGAACGGCCGGGAACACGCTCACATCAGGTGCCGGCAGCACGGTCGTGAGCGGCAAGGCGTCGATGTCGATCTCCACCGCACACGTTCGTTTGGGGAGTCCGGCGCGTTCGAGTACCGCCGGATGCAGCTCTCCCGCATACCCCACCGTCGACCCCTCGACACTCAGCCTGGCGCACCGGCCGGGATGCCACGGCCGGTGGTCGTCGGCCGTGAGCTCGATGGTCACACCGGCCGTGCGCCCGACCGTTCGCGCCGCCTCGAAGGCGTCGAGATAGTCCGCGGTACGGCCCGGACCCCACGGGCCTGCCGGGTCACGCAGGCCCGTGACAACCGCCGCCACATGCAGCGGTTGCTGCGGAAGCGACGCGTCGAGGGCGGCGATCTCCTCGTCGGTGGGACTGCGCGTCACATCCAGCGCACCGACCGGGGCGACATTGTCCCCGACGATGACCACCTGGCCGATGGTGAACAGCGACAGGTCGCGCTGACCGCGAGCGATGTTGCGGGCGGCCATCTCCAGCAGCCCGGGCAGCAGCGTGGTGTTGAGTTCGGGACGGTCGGCCTCGAGCGGGTTGAGCACCTTGGCGGTGCGCCGCCGCTCGTCGTCGGCCGCGAGATCCCATTGGTCGAAGACACCCGCGGGCATGAACGGATACGGCAACACCTCGACGTAGCCATCGAGCGCCAGCGCGCGGCCGATTCCGCGGCGGCGGCGCTGCGCAGCCGTCAGACCGGTGCCTGCAGGCGCTGTCGGTGGGATGGCCGGGATGTCCTCGAGCCCTTCGAGGCGCAACACCTCTTCGACAAGATCGGCCCGTTGTCGCAGATCGGCTCGCCACGACGGCGGGGTGACCTCCAGCGGACCACTGCCGGCAACCAGACAACCGACCTCGGTCAGGCGCGCCGCGGTGGTTCCGGTGGGGTACGTGACGCCGGCGGTGCGGTCCGGTTCGTCGGCCGCGATGGTGATCGGCTGCGGCGCGGCGACGGTGACGCGATCCTCCGACAGCGGGGAGGCGACCTCACCGCCGGTGAGCTCCACGATCAGCGAGGAGGCGCGATCGGAGGCAACCGCGGTGATCGCCGGATCCACGGTGCGCTCGAAGCGCTTGGCGGCCTCCGAGGTGAGCCTGTGCCGCTTGCCGCTGCGGAACACCCGAACAGGGTCGAAGGTGGCCGCTTCGAGCAGCACCCGTGTGGTCTGCGGGCCGACCTCGGTGCCGGCACCACCCATCACACCGGCCAACGCGATCGGGCCGCTCTCGTCGGCGATCACGACGTCCTCGGGGTCGAGTTCGCGGACCACTCCGTCGAGGGTGGTCAGCTCCTCCCCCGCCCTCGCGTTGCGCACCGTGATCGCGCCGGTGATCTTGTCGGCGTCGAATGCATGCAACGGCTGGCCGAGTTCGAGCATCACATAGTTGGTGACGTCGACGACGGCCGAGATCGGTCGCACCCCGGCGACCAGCAGACGCTTCTGCATCCACCACGGCGATGCCGCGGTCGCGTCCACCCCGGTGATGAGTCGCGCCGTGTATCGCGTCGCGGTCGACGCGGGATCGATCGAGACCGGCCACGGCTCGCCCCCGGCCGCGATCGCCTCGCCGGGTAGGCCGGGATCGATGAACGGCACCGAGAAGCTGCTCGCGAGTTCGCGCCCGAGCCCGCGGACGGAGAAGGCGTAACCGCGGTCAGGGGTGACGTTCACATCGATCGCGGCGTCGTCGAGGCCGAGTACGTCCCGCGCGTCGGCGCCAGGCGCGGCAGTGCCGGGGGCGAGAACCAGAATGCCGCTGTGATCGGTCCCGATCCCCAGTTCGGAGATCGAGCAGATCATGCCGTCGGAGGTATGGCCGTAGGTCTTTCGGGCGGTGATCTCGAACGGCCCGGGCAGCACGGTACCCGGCAGAGCCGCCACGATCAGGTCACCTTCGGCGAAATTACGTGCACCACAGATGATTTCTCGAAGATCGTCCTCGCCGACATCCACTGTGCAGAAGCGGATGGGCTTTTTGAATTCGGTCAGCTCGGTGATCTCGCGCACCCGCCCGATGACCAGTGGGCCGGTGATCTCGGGGAAGGGATCGATATCCTCGATCTCGAATCCGACGCGGACGAAGCCTGCGTCGATCTCCTCGGCACTCGCCGACCAATTCGGGTCGCCGGCACGCAACACCTCGGTGTACCAGGATTGTGGGGCACGCACGTCTATCAGCTACTTTCTCGAAAGTGTGGCGATGTCTCGGGGGTCACACCGCGGGGCCGAACGGCAGCGAGAAGCGGATGTCACCCTCGACCATGTCGCGCATGTCGGAGATGTCGTTGCGGAACTGCAGAGTGCGTTCCAAACCCATCCCGAAAGCGAAGCCGGAGTAGACGTCGGGATCGATTCCGTTCGCGCGCAGTACATTCGGGTTCACCATGCCGCAGCCACCCCACTCGGCCCAGCCCGGGCCACCCTTCTTGGCGGGGAACCATACGTCCACCTCGGCCGACGGTTCGGTGAAGGGGAAGTAGCTCGCGCGCATGCGTGTGGTGGTGTCGGGACCGAACAGGGCGCGCGCGAAGATCTCCAGCGTGCCACGCAGATTGGCCAAGGTCAGCCCCTTGTCGACGGCGAGGCCCTCGATCTGGTGGAAGACCGGGGTGTGCGTGGCATCCAGCTCGTCGGTGCGGAAAGTCCGGCCCGGGCACGCCACATAGATCGGGACGTCGCGGCTGAGCATGGATCGCACCTGCACCGGCGAGGTGTGGGTGCGCAGCACCTGCCGCGACCCCGGCGGGGCGATGTAGAAGGTGTCCTGCATCGACCGGGCCGGGTGGTCGGGCAAGAAGTTGAGTGCGTCGAAATTGTGGTGTTCGGACTCCACCTCCGGCCCCTCGGCGATCTCCCAACCCATGCCGACGAAGACGTCGGCCACCTGCTCGGAGATGACGGTGATCGGGTGGCGCGCGCCGAGCCGACGACGACGGCTCGGCAAGGTGACGTCGACGGATTCGGCGTCGAGGACTGCCGCATCCCGCCGGGCTTCGAGAACAGCAGTGCGTGCGTCGAGTGCCGCCGACACCCGCGCACGGACCTCGTTGACCGCCTTGCCTGCCGACGAGCGCTGATCCTTGGGAAGCCCGCCCAACGCGCGGCGGGCCAGAGCGAGAGGTGATCGGTCACCGAGATGGGCCGACTTCGCAAGCGAAAGCGCGTCCAGGTCGGCGGCCGAATCGAACGCTGCGAGCGCAGCGTTTGCTGCATCGTCGAGTTCCTGCGGTTCGGGGAATCGGAGATCCGGCATTCCCTGATCGTCGGCGGAAGGTGCCACGGCTGGCGACTCCTCGTCATCACTTGTCGGGCTGGGCGTCGATCACCGCACCGACCTGCACAGCTGCCGATCAGCGCCTGCGATGACTCCCGATCGAGGGTAGTCGACCGTCTGATCGTGTTGACCTGCGGGCGGCGGGGCGCCACGCCGCACCGCCCATGTCGGTTACGGGCCGGACCGAATCGACTCGATCAACAACTCGCGCAGCACCGTCGCATCGCTGATGTCGGCGCGTTTGGCGCCGGTGAGCAAAGTCAGCCGGCCGCCGCCGGCAACCAGCTCGGTCAGTGCCGCGAGCGCTGGGGCGTGGTCGGGCTGGGCGAGTTCGTCGCGGTATCGGCGAGAGAATTCCGAGAACTTCGCCGGGTCATGGCCGTACCACTTGCGTAGCTCGGTCGACGGAGCAAGGTTCTTGGACCACTCGTCGAGGTGCGCCCGCTCCTTGCTGATCCCACGCGGCCAGAGCCGGTCCACGAGCACGCGGTTCCCGTCAGCGGAATCCGGCTCGTCATAGATTCGCCGAACTGCGATGAAAGGATCTGGCATGGGCTTGCCCCCTCGGTGTTGCCGGAGTCACCTGCCCCTGATGATATGTCCCGCTCTACTTCGAGTGCTGCACGCGCGCGGCCGCATACAGGCAGATGGCGCTGGCCGCGGCGAGGTTGAGACTTTCGGCTCGACCGTGAATGGGGATCGATACCCGATGATCGGCGCCGGCGAGGACATCGTCGGGAAGTCCGTGCGCCTCGTTACCGAACAACCATGCCACCGGTTCGGCCAGCACCGTGTCGGCAGCGTCGAGACCCATCTCTCCGTCGGCGGCGGCGGCGAGCGTCGCGATACCTTCGGCCCGGATCGCGGTCAGTGCGGAGTCCACACTGTCGGCGCGGACCACCGGGATGTGAAAGATACTTCCGGCGCTCGCGCGCACCACCTTGCCGTTGTGTGGGTCGACGGATGCGCCGAGCAGCACCACCGCATCGGCGCCCATCGCGTCCGCGCACCGGATCAGCGTTCCGACGTTGCCGGGTTCGCGCGGCTCCACCGCGACGGCGAGCAGTCGGGGCCGGGCGGCGAGCACCGCGTCGAGGTCGACGGTGAGTAGCTCACATTCCGCGAAAATACCTGGCGCGGTCGTGGTTTCGGCCAGCTTGTCCGCTGCCCGCGCACTCAACAGGTACACCGGCCGCGCCGCGGTCGTCGCCCGCGCGAGCAGGTCGCCGAACCGGTCTGTCGAATCCTCGCGGACCAGTACCGCGTGTGCCCGACCGGTGCTCAGCGCCGCGTCCACCGCATTGGCACCCTCGACGAGGAAGCGCTGTTGCGTCTTGCGTACCGGCGCGCGATGCAGCTTCGCCAACGAAACGACCCGCGACGAGCGTTCGGAGAGAACGTCCATCGCGGGTCGGGAATCGTCGATCGTCGGCGAGATCAGGCAGCCGGCGCGTTGACGTCGGCGGGCAGCGCCTTGCGGGCAACCTCGACCAGGCCGGTGAAGGCCTCGGGATCGGTGACGGCGATGTCGGCGAGCACCTTGCGGTCGACCTCGACACCCGCGGCCTTGAGGCCCTGGATGAAGCGGTTGTAGGTGATGTCGTTGGCGCGGGCCGCTGCGTTGATACGCGAGATCCACAGCTTGCGGAACTCACCCTTGCGGGCGCGACGGTCCCGGTATGCGTAGGTCAGCGAGTGGAGCTGCTGCTCCTTGGCCTTGCGGTACAGGCGCGAACGCTGTCCGCGGTAACCCTTGGAAGCCTCCAGAGTTGAACGACGCTTCTTCTGGGCGTTGACAGCCCTTTTCACGCGTGCCATGTGTAAATCCTCTTCTTGGTGGTGGTCAGGGCGTCAGCGGTTGAGCAGCCGCTTGATGCGCGGCGCGTCGTTTTCGCTCACGACGGCGATGCCATCGAGGCGACGGGTCCGGCGAGAGGACTTGTGCTCCAACAGGTGGCGTCGGTTGGCCTTCTGGCGCACGATCTTTCCGCTGCCGGTCACCTTGAAACGCTTCGCGGTGCCCTTGTGGGTCTTGCTCTTGGGCATGTGTATTCCTTCGTTTGGGCGAACTCCAACCACGCGTCCGCCGGGCGGACGTGCTGGGTTCGCGGTGGTCTGTCCGTCGACCGCGTTAGCGTTCGACGACCGGTGTCGTCTAGTTCCTCGTGGCGTCGGCGTCGCCGGCCTGCCGCGGCGGACGCTGCGACTGCTCTTGCGCCTTGACGCGGGTCTTCGCTCCCTTGTGCGGGGCGAGGACCATCGTCATGTTGCGGCCGTCCTGCTTTGCCGAGGTCTCGACGAAGCCGTAGTCGGCGACGTCGCTGCCGAGTCGCTGCAGGAGTCGGAACCCGAGCTCGGGCCGCGACTGCTCGCGTCCACGGAACATGATGGTGACCTTCACCTTGGACCCGTCTTTCAAGAACCGGATGACGTGACCCTTTTTGGTCTCGTAATCGTGGTCGTCGATCTTCGGGCGGAGCTTCTGCTCCTTGATGACGGTCATCTGCTGGTTACGACGCGCCTCGCGCTGCTTCTGGGCGGCTTCGTATTTGAACTTGCCGTAGTCCATGATCTTGCACACCGGCGGGCGGGCGTCGGGTGCAACCTCGACCAGATCCAGATCGGCCTCGTAGGCCAAGCGGAGCGCATCTTCAACACGCACGATGCCCACCTGCTCCGAATTGGGTCCGACGAGTCGGACCTCCGGTACGCGGATGCGCTCGTTGATGCGGGTCTCAGTGCTGATGGGGCCTCCTTGATAATTCCGAAAAGGTCGGCCGCCGCGATGAGTCGGGCGCAGGAGGAGAATGGCCTCAGCAAAAAAGCCCCGCGGCGATCCGGTGCGGATCACATGCAGGGCTCCAACGCCGACCGGTCCGTCGATGCCTGGCATCACCGACCCGTGCCACTCGATGGTGGATCCGGGTCTTTCGGACCGGACCGTACAACTGCATCTTGGGAATGCGTCGTAGCGGTGGGAGCCTGACTCCACTTGCAACCCCGGCGAACCGGGGCGGTCGTGCTATGGAAGTCTAACAGTCATGACCGGAAACACCTATTCGCCCTCCGACGACGCCGCTGGTGACGGACCTGCCGACGGCAATCCGGGCGAGGGTCAGACCGAAGAAAACCCTTCCATTGCCCCCGACGACAACGTGCGTGACCTGGCAGATATTCCGGCGATCGAGGTCATCACCAAGGCCATCGTCATGCTGATGAGCGCGTCCGCGGAGAAGCTCGGGCTGGCCGAGGGCGCCGCTGATTCGGCCGTTGACCTCGACGAGGCGCGGCGACTCATCACCGCGCTCGCCGGTCTCATCGATGCGTCACGGGCGGATCTCGGCATCCACGCGGCGCCGATCCGTGACGGCCTCAAACAACTGCAGCTCGCCTTTCGTGAGGCGAGTGCCTACCCGGACGAGCCGGGTGAAGGCCCGGGCGAGAAGTACACCGGGCCGGTGCGGGATCGGCGTCGCTAGCGCCGGCGGCGCCTCGCATCGCGATCGAGATCGAACACGGCGACCGAGCCCGGTTCCGGCCCCGCGTCGGCCACCACCACGCCCGCGTCGGTGCTGATCGTCGAATGCGCTGCGGTGTCGTGATATCCGCCGCCAGTGGGCCCGGCGAAGCTCGCCATGGCCACCGGTGCCGGGTGCACCTCGCCGCCGCGCATGCCTCGGCGATCGTCGCGATCGACGGATCGTCGGGCGCGACGGTCGCAGCGTCGAGGTGATATCCGGTGAGTGACAGCTCGGGGAACACGATCAGGTCCGCACCGGCGCGGTGGATGAGCTCCGCGTGTCGACGCGCGCTTTCCGGCAACGAGAGTCGGTCCACCGCGGGTTGGGCCACCCGGACCCGCAGGACCGCTGCCCTCTGTGTCATCACGCCGATCTCGGTCACCACATCAGCGTGGCACCGTGCACGCCCGGCCGTCGCGCGAAGCGGCCGTGTCCGGTGAACGGCTCCCGCCCGGTAATGCGTCCCGGGCGCCTACGCTGAAGCCATGACGGCATCCGACGAGTCAGCGTCCTCCCCCGCCGATCCCGGTCGGCCCGACGACGACATCATCGACGGCGAGGTCCTGCCGCCGGCGACGCCGAGGGCCGTCGAGAATCCCTTGACGCCTCCGCTCCCCGATCCCGACTACACCGAATCCGGTGTTCCCACTTTCGATTTCGTCCGCGACAAGATCGAGAATCGCATCACGACCGCCATCGGCTCGCAGGAGCTCGCCGAGGGCACACCCGAAGGCCGGCAGGTCGACGAGATGATCCGCAAGCGTGACGAGGCAGCCAAGAAGCGTCTCGAGGAGATCCGAAAGTCGATGGGACAGTAGCGGTGTCGCACTCATCGTCACTGCGGCACCGGATGTGCGAGATGTTCACGCGCATGGTCGAGGCCAAGGATCTCTCACTTGTCGAGACCTACTACGACCCGGACTTCGAGCTGCACACCAACGGTCAGGTGCAGGACTACCAGGCGTTTCACGACGGGCACGCCCGCGTCTATCCGACCGCGATCAGCTATTCCGTCCGGTATGACGACGAGGCGTGGGTGGAGGGCGACGGCCGACTCGGCGGTCGGGTCTGGATAACCACCGAACGTCCCGGCGAGCCCGCGTCGGAGATCGAGGTCATCTTCCTGGCGACGTTCCGTGACGGCCGTATCCACCGCCTCTGGGAGCTGACCTGGCCGGATTGGAGTTCGCTGAAAGCGTTCGACAGCTACGCCGACTAGGCGCCGACTAGGCGCCGGCGGCGGTGTCCTGGCGAGCGTCGTCGGGGAGGTCAGCCGACCGAGGCCACCTGCTCGTCGTCGACGATCTCGGCGAGGAACTTTCCGGTGTGACTCTCCGGGGTGTCGGCGATGTCCTCGGGCGTGCCCTCGGCGACCACCATGCCGCCGCCCGTGCCGCCCTCGGGCCCCATGTCGATGACCCAGTCTGCGGTTTTGATGACGTCGAGGTTGTGCTCGATGACGATCACGGTGTTGCCCTTGTCGACCAGCCCGTTGATGACCGCGAGCAACTTCTTGATGTCCTCGAAGTGCAGACCGGTCGTCGGCTCGTCGAGGATGTAGACGGTGCGGCCCGATGACCGCTTCTGGAGTTCGGCGGACAGCTTCACACGCTGCGCCTCCCCGCCGGACAGGGTCGGCGCCGGCTGCCCGAGCCGGACGTAGCCCAGACCGACTTCGACGAGGGTTTTGAGATACCGGTGGATCGAGGTGACCGGCTCGAAGAACTCGGCGGCCTCCTCGATGGGCATGTCGAGTACCTCGGCGATGGTCTTGCCCTTGTAATGCACCTCGAGGGTCTCGCGGTTGTATCGCGCACCATGGCACACCTCACAAGGGACGTACACATCCGGCAGGAAGTTCATCTCGATCTTGATGGTCCCCTCGCCGGCGCACGCCTCGCAGCGACCGCCCTTGACGTTGAAGGAGAACCGGCCCGGCTGATAGCCCCGGACCTTGGCCTCGGTGGTGGCGGCGAACAACGTGCGGATCTTGTCGAAGACGCCGGTGTAGGTCGCCGGATTGGAGCGTGGGGTGCGGCCGATCGGTGACTGGTCAACCTGTACGAGCTTGTCCAGATTTCCGAGACCGTTCACCCGGGTGTGCCGACCCGGCACCTGACGAGCGCCGTTGAGCTTGTTGGCGAGCACCGTCGCGAGGATGTCGTTGACCAGTGTGGACTTCCCCGACCCCGATACCCCGGTGACCGCGGTGAGCACACCGAGCGGAAAGGCGACGTCGACGCCACGCAGATTGTGCTCGCGCGCCCCGACTACGGTGAGCTGCCTGTTCTTGGTGATCGGACGGCGGACCGCCGGCACGGGAATGGTGTCGCGGCCCGCAAGGTAGTTACCCGTCAACGACTTTCGGTTCTTGAGCAGATCCCGGTAGCTGCCCGAGTGCACGACCTCACCGCCGTGCTCACCCGCCCGCGGCCCGATGTCGACGATCCAGTCGGCCGACCGGATGGTGTCCTCGTCATGTTCGACCACGATCAGGGTGTTGCCGAGATCACGCAAGCGCGTGAGCGTTTCGATGAGGCGCCGGTTGTCGCGCTGATGCAACCCGATGGACGGCTCGTCGAGGACGTAGAGAACGCCGGCCAGGCCGGCACCGATCTGGGTCGCCAGCCGGATACGCTGCGCCTCCCCGCCCGAGAGTGAGCCGGCCGCGCGCTCCAACGACAGGTACTCCAGACCGACGTCGAGCAGGAATCTGATGCGTGCCTGGATCTCTTTGAGGACCCGTCCGGCGATCGCTTTCTGCCGCTGGTTCAGCGAGAGTCCATCGAGGAAGACCGCGCAATCGGTGATCGAGAGCGCACACACCTGCGCGATCGATCGGGGACCGTCAGTCGGGTGGTCGAGGGTCACCGCAAGGATCTCCGGGCGCAGCCGGGCGCCACCGCACGCAGGACACGGCACGTCGCGCATGTAGCCCTCGTACCGTTCCTTCATCTGCTCGGACTCGGTCTGGTCCAACCGGCGGTTCAGAAACGCCATCACACCCTCGAACTCGGTGTAATAGGACCGGGTGCGTCCGTAGCGGTTGCGGAACTTGACGTGTACCTGATGATCGGAGCCGTTGAGCAGCGCATTGCGCGCCTTGGCGGGCAGCTTCTTCCAGGGGGTGTCCACGTCGAAGCCCATCTGGTCGGCCAGACCGCCCACCAGCCGCAGAAAATAGTCGGCGTTGTGTCCGGTCGACCACGGGGCGATCGCGCCCTCCGACAATGCGAGGTCGGGATCCGGCACGACGAGGTCCTCGTCGATCTCCTTGCGGACGCCGAGGCCATCGCACTCGGGACAGGCACCGTAGGGCGAGTTGAACGAGAACGAGCGGGGTTCGAGGTCGTCGATCGCGATCGGGTGGCCGTTCGGACAGGCCATCCGTTCGGAGAAGCGTCGCTCTCGATGTGGGTCGTCGGCCTCGAGGTCGACGAAGTCGAGCACGACGATCCCGTCGGCCAGACGCAACGCCGTTTCCACGGAGTCGGTCAGCCGTTGCTTGGCGCTCGCCTTGACGACCAGACGGTCCACGACCACGTCGATGTCATGCTTTTCCTGCTTTTTGAGCTTCGGCGGCTCGGCGAGCGGATACACCTTGCCATCCACCCGGGCACGCGAGAAGCCCTGCGTCTGCAGTTCGGCGAACAGGTCGACGAACTCGCCCTTGCGGGTGCGCACGACCGGCGCGAGCACCTGGAATCGGGTGCCGTCCCCCATGTCGAGCACTTGGTCGACGATCTGCTGTGGCGTCTGCTTGGCGATCTCGGCACCACACACCGGACAGTGCGCCGTGCCCGCCCGCGCGTAGAGCAGGCGCAGGTAGTCGTAGACCTCGGTGATGGTGCCGACGGTCGACCGCGGGTTGCGGTTGGTCGACTTCTGGTCGATCGACACCGCGGGTGAGAGACCTTCGATGAAATCGACGTCGGGCTTGTCCATCTGGCCGAGGAACTGCCGCGCATACGCCGACAACGACTCGACGTAGCGCCGCTGCCCTTCGGCGAAGATCGTGTCGAACGCCAGGGACGACTTACCCGAACCGGACAGCCCGGTGAACACGATCAGACTGTCACGCGGCAGGTCCACGTCGATTCCGCGCAGATTGTGCTCGCGGGCTCCGCGGACGATCAGACGATCAACCACTGCTTTCCTAACTCAAGGCCTCAGGTGTCCGGGGTCATGGCGCCCCGCGCGCAAACCGTAGCGGGAGCCACCGACAGAACCGGCGATAACGGACTTTCGCGCCGGGCTGTCACAACCCGGCGCACCATTGATCCACGATACGCGCGCAGTGCCGATACCCGGCGGCGCAGTTGTCCGGATCACCAACACGCACCAGCATGTCCGACCGCATGTCTAGGCTTGGGCCCCATGACCTCCGACGCAACCGTCTCCGACGACTACACCGGCGACCTGTCGGAGTCCGGACCCCAACGCCGCACGCTGTCGAACGCGACGATCGTCAAGATCTCCGTCGGCCCGATGGACAACAACACCTACATCGTCACCTCCACGGCAACCGGTGAGCAGCTGATCATCGACGCCGCCAACGACGGCGACACCATCCTGGCGGTACTGCGCGAACTCGGCGGCACACCGAAACTGATCTTCACTACCCACCGCCACTTCGACCACTGGCAGGCTCTCGAGCAGGTGGTGGCGGCCACCGGCATACCGACCGCGGCCGGGCGCCTCGATGCCGCCGAACTCCCCGTGCCCCCGGACACGATCGTCGACAACGGTGATCTCCTGGCGGTCGGCGACCTGACCTTCACCGCCATCCACCTCGTCGGTCACACTCCCGGCTCGATCGCGCTCGCCCTCACCGACCCCGCCGACGGGGTCGTGCACCTGTTCACCGGGGATTCGCTGTTCCCGGGCGGTCCTGGCCGTACAACACAACCGAGCGAGTTCGATTCGCTGATGAGCGGACTCGACGAGAAGGTGTTCGGCCGGTACCCCGACTCGACCGTCGTCTATCCGGGACACGGCAAAGACACGACGTTGGGGACCGAGCGCCCGCACCTCCAGGAGTGGCGCGCGCGAGGTTGGTGACCCCGGCGCGACGTTGGCGCGGGACAGATTTCACCGCCGACTACGACACGGCGCAGTCGAAGGCGCCGACCGAGCTGGCGTAACGCTAGTGCAGCTCCAAGGCTGCGGCCTTCGCCTCGGCCACCGCTTCCTCGAACTGGGCGTCGGAAACGTTGTCGGTGAGGTCGTAGATGCCCAGTCGGGATGCACCCTTGTTTGACTTGACCCCGTTCAGTTCGGCCTTTGTGCCGTACTTGGTAACGCTCTCAGGTTCAAGGGAACCTGTTTCCCTTGAAAAGTTTCGCGCTCCGCCATGTGTGCCCCCGCTGATCTCTCCCCGCTCTTGCCCTTCCCGGATCGCCACGCCGAGGCCACGCTCGGCGCGTCGGCAGAACTCGTCGAACGCCTCGACGATGGGGTGAGTTCAACTCACCCCATCTCGGAACCCGCGTCAGCCGATCCCCGACGAGCACGAAGTTGGCCCGGTCGGCAAAACGGGTGAGATGGCGCACGCAGGATCGGAGCTGCTTCGATTGGTGTCGACTCCCGGTCTCGACCATTTTCCCGGCGCCGGGAAAATGCTCCAGGTGCAACCCTGGGCTAACAACGGCCGTAACGCCCGTGGTTGCGGCAGACGGCAAGGTGTGAGGGATCTTCGACACCGGCACCCGTAGGGTTCCTTTGGCTCTGCTCTCAACCCAATTGCACGGAATGTGTTGCGCACCAACGGATTACGGTGCTACAGTGATGACACAAGTTCAGAGCGGGGCGGGATGGGTAAACACAAACTCCCCGCACCAGGTGCGGGCATTGAAGGCAACAAGGCCCCAAAAGGTCGTCGAGGACACAGCCCGCTCTGAACTTTCTCCCCCGGCGACGTTGGCGCGGGACAGGTTGCCCTCGGCCTTCGCCTCGGCCACCGCTTCCTCGAACTGGGCGTCGGAAACGTTGTCGGTCATGGCGTAGATGCCAGTACGGGGAGCGCTTGCCCCCTGTAGCTCGTGAGGTGAAGCAAAGTCGGTCGGACTCGATTTGGAAGAAGTCGTTAAAGACTCTCTTCCGGAGATGTAGGCGTTACCGCGGTTGGTGTGGGTACCTGTCCCATTTACGGTCCCGTTCGCCTGCCCCTCCCGGATCGCCACGCCGAGGCCACGCTCGGCGCGTCGGCAGAACTCGGCGGGCTAGTCGTAGGCCCGCGTGAGCCGGTCGCCGACGAGGACGTAACGGGCGTCGAAGTCGGGACCATCGAACCGATACCGGCGTGCCTCGAGCTCGCGGCCGGCGGCGAGCAGCGCGCGGAACATCATGGACGAAGACACGGCGACAGGATCACCGGCGAGCAGCGCGCGCTCGAGCTCGGACTCGACGGGCTCGGGTCTGGGCCCGATGGGGTGGCGGTTCCACGTCTGGTCCGCCTTGCGGTTCCATCGGTCCCAAAACTCGTGCTCGGTGGCGGCGAGTAGCCCTCGAAGTTCGCTGTTTCCGCCTGTACGTCTCGGCATCAGTTGTCCCCCTCGGCGGTCCATGCGCGCGGGTAGGGCTTAGCGGTCTGCCAGTCCGCCGGCACTCGGTCACCGGCCGCGGTGTGCAGCGGTGGTTCCGGGTGGTGGGTCGGGGACTTGTCGCGGTCGGCGGTCCAGTGAGCCGGGTAGTCGGTCATCCGATTGTCTCCAGTCGGTCGTCCTGGGTGAGTCGCACCATCGCGTGCGCAGGTACGCCGTCGGCTCGCAGACGGTCGCCGACCTGGTTTGGCAGTTCCCACACCCTGGCCTCGACTTCGCGGCCGGCATCGAGGGCGACGAGGGTCGGGTGCGTCTCGCCAGTGATCTGCTCGTGCAGCCGCGCCGTGATCCGCAGTGCCTCGTCGGTGAGCCACGCGGCCCGCATCCACGATCCCGCGGGGCGTCGGTCGGTGCGGCGCATCAGGCCGACCTCCAACGTGCGTTGGCTGCCTTCTGGTGGACCCACGACTTCTCGGCGGTCTGCTTCGGGCGCAGGCTGTCGCACCATCCCGCCACCTGTTTTTCGAGCAGGCGAATCTCTGCCGACAGCTCGGTGACGCGGCGCGTGGACACCTCGGGCTTGGCCAGCTCGGCGTCGAGGACGCGGCGCAGGACGACGACGCGATCGGTCTCGGCCTCGATCTGGGCGAGTAGATGTTGCTCGGCTTCGTCAAATTCGTAACCCTGCTCGAGCAGGCCGCGGAGGGTGGCAACCAGCTTCTTGCCGGCCGTCTTTCGTGCGGTCATGGTGTCTCCAATCGTGCGATCTACCTGCTGTTATGCCCGTCTGGGCCTCTGGGGCTGCGCTTGGTGCGTGCGCCGGTTCGGGAGCGCTATACAACTCGGGGCAACTGGGTGCCAGACCGGGGTGATAGCCCACCCCATCGCCCCGTCCCTGTGCTGCCCGCTCCCGGCACGGCGCGGTCGGCAGGGGTTGCGGTGACCGCCGATCACGCTGTGGGCAACTGGGAGCCTGTTCCTGGTTATCGTGACAATGCGCAGGTCAGACGGTATATTGGTGGTCATGCGGTGCAGTGTGTGCGGGCGGTCGTTCGCCTGGTCGGGCAGGGGGCGGCGTCCATCGGTGTGCGGCCAGCGGTGTCGGCAGCGGCGGCACCGGGCCAAGTTGCCGGCCGCTCTCACCTCTCCTCCCCGGTGGTGTTTGCGGGACGGGAAGCGACCGATGCAATTGAACGGTTTTGGAGCTTCATCAACTGATTCATCAACTTGGTGTTCGTTCGAGGCTGTCGCTGATCGGCCGCACGGGGTGATGCTGGGGGGCGGGCTGGCCTGCTGGGACTTGGACGACGTGCTCGACTCCGATGGTCGTGTTCATCCCGACGCGCAGCGCGTGCTCGCCGAGGTCGGCGCTGACGCGCTGTGGGTGGAGCGCAGCATGTCCGGCCGCGGGCTGCATGTGTTCGTCCACGGGTCGGGTCGCTCCTTCCAATCGGAGCGGGTGAGCTACTACGCGCACTCGAGATTCATCGCGGTGACCGGGCATCGCTGGTCACCGTCTCAAGCCGGGGTGCGGCTCGTCGGGCAGACGTAGGCGCGACCGCTTGGCTGCGATGCCCGCTCGCGCTTCGCTCTGCGTCTTGGCCTGGTGGCAGGTGCGGCACAAGGCGCGCAGGTTCTCGAGGTCGTCGGTGCCACCGCGCTTCACGTTGACAATGTGGTCAACATCGAGGCGCACACGGCGCCCGTCAGCCCCGCACTGGGTGCAGCGGTTGCCGTCGCGGCGGATCACCGCGGCACGGACCTTGCGCCATGACGTGCTTGTGGTGCGACCGGTTCCCGGTCCCCAGTTGTGTGCCATGTCGGCTCCCTCCGTGTGGTGCGAGTGTGCCCGGTCTGCCTGTGGGCCCGGAGAGGCACAGACAGACCGGGCGGACGCGCGCCCTGGAGATCGCGCGTCGGTCTGGTGTTCAGCCGTGCGTGGCTGCGTACTCGCGGTGGGCAGTGTCGGCGAGTTCGGCGATGAACGCGCCGGCGCTCGCTTTGGCCTCGGCGATTCTGCGGAGTTCGACACCGGGCAGCGTCGTGGCACGCAACCAGATGCCACCCCGCTCGGTTCGACGCGGACTCGCCAGCAGTCGGCCGATGTCGAAGACGTGGCTCCGGGTGTCGTCCACGAACATCAACGCGCGTGCGTAGAGCAGCGGTCGCGTGTCGGGCAAGTGAGACGGATTGAGCGCCGGCAGCAGTTCCATGGCGAGCTCGGACACGAGGGCCTCGACCGCATCGAGAGCGTCGCGGTGATCCGCCAGTTCGCGCCACAGCCGGGCGGCGTCGGGATCGTCGGAGGCGAGCACCTGGTCGGCCGTCGAGCTCGACGTGACCCCGGCGGCACGGGCCTTGTGGATTCCGGCCCAGTGCTCGTCCCACACCGGACGCAGCGCGTCGATGATCTGGTCGCCACCATCACCAAGCAGGTCGGCGCGGGCGGCGCGCAGGACGCCGGTGGTGGCCTGCTCTCGGGCGGTGCCGTAGTCGGGTTGCGGCGCGGCGGCCTCGTGGATCAGCTTCTCCACGTTCTTCGGAGTGAGTTCACCACGCGCCGCGAGAACGGCGAGGTCGGGTCGCTGGGCGTCGGTGGCGACGGCGTGGATCGCGTCGAGGGTTGCCAGGTGACCGGCGATGACGGGCGGGGTTGTGCCGGTCAGCTTCTCAACACCAGCGGCGAGGGTGCGCAGGAACCGTTCGTCGATCACTTCGCACCGCCCTTGGGTGCCCAACCGGCGGGATACGCCGGGCCGTCGTCCTTCGGTGCCGGGGCATCGGCGGCCTGGTCGTCGGGGGCGGCGGGCTTCTCGTCGGGCGGTCGGACGCGGGCGACGACAGTGGCGAACTGCTCGGCAGTGAGTTCGGACAGGTACTGCTCGACGCCGGCGAGTAGGGCTCCGATGGGGTTCTTGCCGGGTGCGGGGTCGGTCATTGGTGTCTCCCTTGAAGGTGTTGGACAACTGCGGGTTTCGGGTAGAGCCAGCGCCCGCCAATCTGGTGAGCGTCGAGCGCAGCGGCAATGCGCCTGACGTGGCGGGTCGAGCAGCCGAGCAGTTCGGCGACCTCGGCGGTGTCGAGTAGTTCGGGCTGCTCTGATTTCGAGTCTGGTTGCGGCGCAGGGGGTTCATGTCCGCCTACGGACGTGAGTCGGTGGTGCAGGCGAGCGACGGCCGGCGGGATCGGGCGCCCCGTGAGCCGTCGCCGCCGGGTGAACTCGGCGATCACGAACCGTGCTGCGGCGCAGTCGGTGTCATCGAGGTTCATCTGCCCTCCGAACGATGCGGGGCGGCGGATCGCCTTGCGCGGCAATGTAGGCGTCGAGGCACGCTCTGCACGTCCAGCCGTGGACCGATCCGGCCCATGCGCGAACGGGTCCACCACATCGGCGGCAACGTGGCTCATCGGTCGCAGGTCGGCTGCGCTCTCGGCGGCGAGTTCGGGTGGTGTCGGTCATGCTGTCTCCATCAGGTCGTTGGTGATGCGACCGGCGAGCACCGCGCCGGTCGGGGGTTCTGTTGCCGCCCACGCTCGGCAGGCATCGAGGCAGGGGCAGTCGGCGCAGAGTCGCAGAGCGACCTCGTGGCGGCGGACTACGCTCGCCCGCTCCTCGCGCTCACCGGGCGGATCGAACAGGTCGACGTGACCGTGGCAGGCTGGGTCCGTGAACTTCGGCATCAGGCGCAGCACCGCGGCCAGCAAGGCCTCAGCCCCGCCGTCGAGGCGGGTCGGGGGTCGGTTCTGGGTGCGGCTCACCGATTCACCTTCCATTCGGGTGTCAGCCGCTCACTGAGCTCCCCCAGCCATTCCGGCGGCGCGGTGAGGTCACCGTCGAGCCGTGACTGCCGCCGGCATGACGTGGTGTTCCAGTGGTCGCCGGATCGCTCGACACGCGCACGCGCCGCCTGCATCCACGCGGCGTGCGCCTCGAGGATTTCGATCACCTCTGCTTGGCGCTCGTTGGCGGCGATGGCGTGGCCGTTCGTTCCGTCCCACGGCCTGCCGGTGTACTTCTCGCAGTGGCGGCCCATCCTGTCGAATATCTCCGCTGGGGTCATCATCGGTTCGTCTCCTTGAGGAAGTTGAATGGCCGGCGGATTCGTGCCCTCTGGGGCGAGCGCGGCGGCCAGGCGATCGGAATGCACGAGAGGTGCTGTTGGTGTTCGATGTCGACGGGGAAGGTCATCGCGAAGCGGCACACACCGCACAGAGGTGGCGGGGGCGGCGGGTCGGACTTGTGCCAGATATGTAAGGAGGGGCGTGTACGAGTCACCTGGAATCGCCTCTCTCTCTAGTAGTCCTACGCGTAGGTACTAACTTTTCTGGCACAAGTAGGGCTGTTGGATCGATGTCGTCGGCGAGCGAGTAGCGCCAGACGGTGCGCATCTCGCTCAGCGATTCTTCGTCGCAAGTGAGGACACCAAGCATGTGTAGGGCCTGGAGTTGGCGATCCACGGTGTTGCGCGGCTTGTCGAGCCGCTTCCGCACCTCCGTCGTCGAAGCGCCGGGGTTCACCGCGAGGTCATCGACGATGGCCAGGCGTAGCGGCGGCATCGAGTCGCGAGCGCACCGCACTGCGAGCCGTAGGGCGTGGTCGCGGTCCATGCCCAGCGCGACAGCGCCGCGCATCACCTGGGCGAGTTGCTTGGCAAAGCGGGTCGGCATCTCCGGCGCGTGTGCGTCGATCACGTCGCCGCGGTAGTCGAACTCGACGCCGGTGCGAGCAAGGGTCACCAGGTCGGCGGCGGCGAGCAGTCGTTCGGACTCGTCCTCGGTGAGTGCCACCCCCACGAGTTGCTTCCGCAGCAGAGCGCCCACCACGTCGGAGAGATCCGCGCGCATAGCGGCTTCGTTGCCGGTGTTGGCAATCGCCTGACGACCGGCCTTCTGTCGGCCGGTCCGCGAGTCCATACGCACGAGCACGAACCGATCCCCCATCGAGGAAATCGCCGCGTGCGCCTTGTCCCATGCCGTAGTCACTGCACCGACGACGACGATGCGACCGTGCCAATCGAGCGTGCGGCCACCGTCAGAGCCGACGTTGCGCGACCAATGGCCGTCGTAGACCTCACGAAGCGCTGCCAGGACCTCGGAGCGCGCGTCCTTGTTCATCGACAGGATGGAGGTCACGTCCTTGATGACAAGCACACCGTGGCTGCCGATCTTGCGGAGCAGTCCGCCCGTCGCGTCCTTGGCGCGATCCTTCTGTGCGGTCGCCGACAGCAGCGCACCGGGCGAAGATACTGTCGATGTGACCATCGCCCCTGCACCGGCCAACGCCTGGGCCGTCTCGGTCTTGGCATTCCCGGAACCGGAGATCAGCAGCAACCAGAGCGGGTCTCCGTCGAGCTGTTCGACAGCGGCGGCCGCGAGCACGGCGTCGAGTGCGTCTGTGTCGTAGTCGTCGCCGAGCCAGTCGGTGAATGTCGCGTGTACTTCATCGAGAGTTGCTGTCGGATAAGGCAATCCGTCCTCGTCGAGATCGGGAGTGTCGTAGTAGTTGGGCACACTCACGCCGGCCTCCGTTCGATGAACATTCCCGACTTCCGAGCGGAATCCCGGTCGCGGACGCGCTTCGCAACTGCCGCCCAATCACGGGCCTCGGCAACGGCCAGCGCGGCCAACTTCACGGCGTCCCGTTCGTCCTGCGCGTCCTGGAGATCGCCGAACAGGGCGTCACGTACGCCGGCCGTGAGGAGCTCCAAGAACTCTGCACGCCCGATGTCCTCGGGCAGCGGGATGTCGGCGACCGCGTACCGCAGTGCGTTTGCTTCGGCGTAGTTCATCGCCCCACCGCCTTGCCCCGGCACTGCGGACCCACATGCGCGGCAACGGAATCGGCCTGGACCAACCAGTGCCCGCAGACGGTGCAGCGCACGGCGAGCCGATACCCGCGTTCGTGCGCCTCGGCGATGAACTTCGTTTCCTCGCGGTCGTCGGCATCTGCGTTAGACTGGCTGTAGTCGCGCATCCACTCGACTGCTGAGCCCCCGGTTCCCCCACCGGGGGTTTCTCTTTTCCTCGGCATCAGACATCGCCCCCGACTTGATTCGGGGAGGTGTCGGCGAGACCGAGGTCGGCGTGATCGGCCTGGGGCCTCGGGCCGACGCGGAGCAACGCGGCGATCCGTTCGCGTTGGGCATCGGTGAGCGGCGGCGCGTCGGCGAGAACCTTCTGCACATGATCGGCGAGCCGCTCGGCGCGCAGATCACGATGGGCGGCAATGAGTTCCGGGTCGTCAGCGGTGCGGGACCGGGAGAGCGCGGCGATTTTCGCGCGATGATGTGCAGCGGTGGCAGAGAGAGCCATTTTGGGCAGCTTTCATCCTGGGCCGCTTTGGGGGGGCCCTGGGGTAGCTGCCCGGTCAGGGTGAACGGGTGCCGGGAGCGCTCGTAACCGCTCCTCCGTGATTCCTACGCTAACACGGAATCGGAACTATCTGCCGATAGCACGGCGAAGTCCATCCACGTCGAACTCGGTCAGCCCTGCATCGGCGAGCCCGGCCAGCGCGGTATCGAGCACCGACGCGCTGACGACGAACCGGCCCACGAAACACACCACATCGCCGTCCTCGATTACGCGAGGCCGTGGTGTATGCCCTTGCGGCACATCCCCTCTCACGGTTTCCGCGAGCGCTCGTGCGCCGCCCCGTAGCGGTGTGTGTGTCATGCTTTGCGCCTGCTCGTCGGATCGCGGAGCGGGCACCAGTCGCCACCCCGACTCAGCCTCGCGGAACTTGCAGAGTGTCGCGTGCCTGCGACCGCGCGCCTCGGTAACGGTGATGATCCTCATTCCGACCTCCACTCGATTCGTATGGTCTCGGGATCGAACCCCGGCCCCGGTCGGCCGCGGTCGACGATCACCCGCATCTGCAACGTCTCGACGATGGCACGGCGTTGCGCCACCGTCATCTCGTCCCAGCACGCGCGCGCCGTCGGACCGGCCAGCGGGCGCAGAGCATCGAGGTCGAGCGACACTACCGACGCGCTACGTTGCCGCTGGGCATCGTCGAGGTCGGGCTGTAGGCGTGCGGTGATCCTGCGCAGTTGCTCGGCGTTGATCGCGCCGTCGGCGAACGCGTCGGCCGCTTCGGCCATGCGGCGCGAGAGCTCGTCGACACGCTCAGCCCAGCGGCGAGCCTCGTCGTCGTCACCGAGCAGCCAGTCGAGCGCGTCAGGCATCGACAGCCGACCGATCACAACATCGCGCACGAGCTCGTCCACCGGTTGCTCGACGCGGCCGACGCACCCTTTGCCGTCGCACACGTAGATGTCGATCGGCCGCCCGTAGCGGCCCTGGCGGGTGACCGCGCGCAGCTTCTCACCACACACCCCGCACTCGCCGACCCCCCACGACAGCAGGTGCCGGCGCGCCCCCGGCCGCGCGGTGCCGTTTGTGCGGCGCTGGGACGCAGAAAGCAGCGCGACCACCTTGTCGTGCTTGGCGCGCTCGACGATGGCAGGCCAGCATCCTTCGAACCGTTCCTCGTCGGGCCGACCTCGGTGGTGGATACGTACTGCGACGTTGGCTTCACGTAGGGCCAGCTTCTTCACCGACGTCTTTCCCCATCGAGCCGAGTTCGGTGCCGGTTCACCGCGCGTGTTGAGCGCCTCGGTCACCCCTCGCAGCGACTCACCCGCGAGCAGCCGGTCGACGATCTCCCGCACCACCGCAGCCTCGTGCGGGTGCTCGGTCCACGTCGCCGCGGCCCCGGTGCCGTGCTTGTCCCACCCGTAGCCGAGGTTGCCTGACGGCCGACCAGCTCGAGCCCGCCGCGCAGCCGACGCGGTGACACGCTCGCTCTTGATCTCCGATTCCCACGTCGAGAGCGCGCCTTGGATGTCGACCCACGAGCGCCCGGCCGCGGTGCTCAGGTCGTAGTCGCCTCCCTGAGACTCGGACACGTTGACCCGTTGCGCGTGGAAGGCGTCGATGAACTCGGCACGCTCGACGCGGTTCCTCGTCATGCGGGTGAGGTGGTAGACGAGTACGCGGTCGACCTGGCCGTCGCGGGCAAGCCGCAGCACCTCCCGGTATCCGGGCCGGTCGGCACCCTTGAAGGCACTCACGTCGTTGTCGGAGCACTCGGCGACCACCTGATACCCGCGGCCGCGGGCGAAGGTTCGGGCGTGTTCGAGCTGGTCAGCCACGCCGACGGCCTTACCGCTCACGTCCTGGGAGATTCGCGCATAGATGGCGACTCGCTCACCCTCTGACCTATTCACGGTTTAGACCCTACCCTATTCCCGGGCGGCGTGGGTAAAACCTGGGAACCCGGCGATTTCGACACACTCATCGACGATGTCTCGACCAAGCTGTTCGGCCGCTATCCCGATTCCACGGTGGTCTATCCAGGCCATGGGAAGGACACCACACTCGGTGCCGAACGTCCCGCACTCCCCGACTGGCGCGAACGCGGTTGGTGATGCCCACCCGCATCACACCCTGACCCGGCGGCCATGACGGGTAACCTCGATAAGGCGCCGTATCGAGCAAGCTGATTCGAGAAACCGGGTCGGCCGCTTCGGCGCCGGCTCCGCAAGCAGACCGATCGAAGGGCAGTGTCACCTATGATTCTTCGCCGTATCGCACGTCCCATGCTCGCCACCATTTTCGTTGCGGCGGGGATCGACTCCGTACGCCATCCGACCGGCCGCGCCGAGATGGCCGGCGACTTCATCCACAGTTCCTTGGATGTGTTGCCGGACAACATCTCCGCCGCCGTACCGAACGACCCCGAGACCCTCGTCCGCGTGAACGGCGCCATCCAGGTGGGCGCGGGCCTCCTGCTGGCCACGGGCAAGTTCCCTCGACTCGCCGCGCTCACGCTCACCGGGTCACTGGTTCCGACCACCTTCGCCGGGCACCCGTTCTGGCAGGAAAGTGATCCGCTGAAGCGCGGCCTGCAGCGCAACCAGTTCTTCAAGAACGTCAGCCTGGCCGGCGGACTGCTCATCGCCGCCGCCGACACCGAGGGCAAACCGTCACTGGCGTGGCGCGGCAAGAAGACGGCCAATGCCGCGACCGCGGCGGTCACCGCAGCCTTGCCGATCGGCGCCAAGGCCGGCTCGTCGGCGTGGGATTCCTTCGTCGAGCACACACACGAAGGCGCCTCCCTGATCGGGGAGAAGTCCGAAGAGGCCGCCGAACGGATTCGTGACCGCGCACCCGAACTCGCCGACACCGCCCGCGAACGCTCCGTCGAATGGGCCGAGAAAGTCCGCGACCGCGCACCCGAACTCGCCGACACCGCCCGCGAGCGCTCCAGCCAATGGGCCGACAAGGTCCGCGACCGCGCACCCGAACTCGCCGACACCGCCCGCGAACGCTCCAGCCAATGGGCCGACCTGCTCAGCGATCGATCCGCCGAGGTCGCCGAGCGCATCGGCGACCGCGCGCCGGAGCTGGCCGATTCGGCGAAGTCCCTCGCCCGCAACGCGCAGGACAAGGCCGACGCCGGCCGACGCCGCTGGCGAAAGGCTGCGTCCTGACGCTGCCGGTCCGCCAACGAGTCGCCGGTGCCGACCGGCGATTCGAGCCACATCTCTATCCGTGGCATGAAACCACCGACGTCCCGGCATCGTCGCCGCAACCGCCGACGATGCCGGGATCGCCGATCGCCGGTGCCACACTGGTCGTCGGCATCGGCTCGAACGCCTCACCACATGTGTTGCAGCACAAGTTCATCGACGCGGGCCTCGAGGTCGACGATCTCGAACGACGACTCGTCGGCGTTCGAGTAGCCGGGCTCGGCGTCGCTCACTCCGCCCACGTCGCCCGACGTGGTTACATTCCGGCCGGTCCCTATCGACAACCCGGCGCGGAGTTGGCCACCACCGCCGCATGGCTCGAACCCGCACACCTGGCGGTCCTCGACGCCACCGAACCGAACTATCATCGAATGATCGTGAGCTCCACATTCCACCCTGTGCGCGTCGGCGGAACCCCGCATGCGTTCTCCGGCGCCTTCTGTCTATACGTCTCCCGGCACGGCGTGCTGGGAGACGGTCCGACCGCACTTGCGCCCTTCTCATCCCAGGAAGCCATCCTGCGCTGGCTCGGCGAACGAATTCGGCCTGCACTCCCGGCCGCTGCCGACGCCGCAGCCGCGTGCTGCGCTCTCGCCGATCCTGACGGGGGCCGCCGCCTATTCGATGGCATACATGCCGCAGGCCTGGCGCACGACGCACGGTTGGCCTACGCGCGGGTGGCGGTCCGATGAGTTCGTCCCCGGCGAGTACCCACGACCCCCGCAGTACCGAAGAGCAAGCGCACCTCGACCTCGTCTATGCCCGCCTGGACCGGATGCGCACCAACACCAGCCGTCGCCTCTCGGTGGCCCTTCGCGAATCGGGCGGCACCCCGCAGGCGCAGTCCGAGCGCGAGTCATACGAGCGCATGTACATCGACGACCTCTCCAAATATGATGCGGCCGAGCACAATCTGTACTTCGGCCGGTTGGATCTGGCCGACGGGGAGACACGGCGTATCGGTCGCATCGGCATCCTCGACGATGATGACGATGACTCCACGCTCCTGCTGGACTGGCGCGCACCGATGTCCCGGGCGTTCTATCTGGCCACCCCCGCCGCCCCCGAAGGGGTGGCGCGCCGCCGCCACATTCGCACACGCAACCGAGTGGTGGGGGCGGTCAACGATGAACTCCTCGCGGCCGATGAGGCATTGGTGGAAGACTTCGGTCACGGCGACGTCGTCAACGAATCGGCTCTGGTCGCCGCGCTGAACACCGCCCGAACGGGCGAGATGACCGACATCGTCGAGACGATCCAGCGCGAGCAGGACCTCATCATCCGCTCCACCCACCGCGGGGTGACGGTGATCCAGGGCGGACCGGGCACCGGCAAGACCGCGGTGGCCCTGCACCGCGCGGCGTACCTCCTCTACACACACCGCGAAATACTCTCGCGCAGCGGAATCCTGATCATCGGCCCCAACAACGACTTCCTGGATTACATCGGTCAGGTGTTGCCGTCTCTGGGCGAGTCCGGGGTCCTGCTCGCGACCATCGGGGAGTTGTTCCCAGGCGTCGATGCCCGCGCCGAGGAACCACGGACCACCCGAGAGGTCAAGGGCCGCCTCGCGATGCTCGACGTCCTCAAACGGGCGGTACGGGCCAGGCAGTCTCTGCCGCGCACACCCGTTCCGGTCGATTTCGAGGGCTATCGGGTCGAGATCGACAGCGAGCTGGTCAAGACCGCCCGTGGCAAGGCCCGCTCGTCCCGACGTGCCCACAACCAAGCCCAGTCGGTATTTCTGCGCAGCGCACTCGATGGGTTGGCGTCTCGGCACGCACGCACCATCGGATCGAGTCTGCTCGACGGATCTCAGCTGCTGAGTCCCGCAGACATCGCCGACATCCGTGCCGACATGTCGCGTGACGCCGGCATCCGGTCGGCGCTACTGGAGTTCTGGCCGACACTGACCCCGCAGGCGATGCTGCGGGATATCTTCGCCGACAAGGCAACCCTGCGCAAATGCACTCCGGGGTGGAACGACGACGACCGCGCTGCGCTACATCGCGCGCCGGCGGCGGCCGATACCGAGTTGGCTCCCGCCGATGTGCCCTTGCTCGACGAGCTCGCCGAACTGATCGGCTACGGCACTGCAGAGGCCGAGGCGCGCGAGAAGGAACAATGGCGACGACAACTCGCCGAGGCGCAGGACGCCTTGGATATCCTGACCGGCTCCGCCCCGCAGGATCTCGAGGACGAGCTCGATCCCGAGATCCTGATGGCCTACGACCTGATCGACGCCGAGCAACTCGCGGCACGTCAGACACAGACGACGCGCGCGACCACCGCGGAGCGCGCCTACGGCGATCGCACCTGGACCTTCGGCCATGTGATCGTCGACGAGGCGCAAGAACTGTCGGCGATGGCATGGCGAATGGTCATGCGTCGCATCCCGAATCGGTGGATGACGATCATCGGCGACACCGCACAGACCGGTGATCTGGCCGGCACCACGTCATGGGACGAGGTGCTGCATCCCTACGTCGCCAACCGCTGGCAACTGCGGGAACTGACGGTCAACTACCGGACGCCGGGCGAGATCATGATGTACGCAGCGCGGGTGCTCGAACGCGTGGATCCGGCCGCGTCGGCGCCGACGTCGTTGCGCAACAACGGCATCGAGCCCTTTGGTGTTCGTAGCGAACCGCGCGCATTGACCGCGGCCATCATCAGGGCCGCCACCGTTGCAGACCTGACGGGCCTGACCGGGATCGTCGTCCCGGACGCGGCGTATCCGATGATGCGGGAGGCACTTGCCGAACTCGACGAGCAGACTCGTCCCCGCCTGCACACGGTGACGACGTGCAAGGGTCTGGAGTTCGACACGACAGTGGTGGTGGAACCAGCCGAACTCATCGAGCAGTCAGCGCGCGGGTACAGCGATCTGTACGTGGCGTTGACCCGCAGCACCCAGCGACTCATCGTGGTGCACACACGCGACCTGCCCGACGAACTCGCGGACATCCCGACCCCGGATTGACGAATCATGAATTCCGGCAGGGCGCCCCGTACGGGACGTCCTGCCGGCTCCGTGATGACCTGTCAGCTCTGTGAAGAACCCGCAGTCTACGTCGTGTGGACGATCAGGACGTCCGAGGTGGACTTGCGGGCGGCGTCGGCGGGGACCGAACCCAGGAGCCGACCGGCGATCGAGTTGAGGCCCTTGTTCCCGACCACCAGGAGGTCGGCCTGCACATCGGCGACCAGCTGGAGAAGCGCATCCACCGGCGCTCCCTTGACCGCGCGCTGCACGACCTGCGTTGCCCCGGCCTTGGCGGCACGTTCCTTGGCGCGCCGCAGGATCTCCTCGGTGGGCGACGAGCCGGTGACCTGATAGGCCTCATCCTTCAGCACGTCGGCGACCTCACCCGACGAACGGTCATTCGGAAAATATGCGCACGCGATCACCAGTTTTGCCGCGTCACCGGCGATCGCCCCCGCACGATCCACCGCCGCCAGCGACGACTCCGAGCCGTCTGTTCCGACAACCACCGTGGTATATGCGCTCATTCGTACCTCCACTACGTGTCCGGCCCCGCACAGCGCGGGCACCACCATCCCCCACACTTTAGGGAGCCCTGAATGTGCAGATTAGTGTGCCGCAGGCGATTTGTCCCCCGATCGACCCGGCGCGTCACTTGATACCGGCAGCATCCATTCCTCGCAACTCCTTCTTCAGATCGGCGATCTCGTCGCGTAGCCGTCCCGCGAGTTCGAATTGGAGGTCACGCGCGGCAGCCATCATCTGGTCGGTCAGCTTCGAAACGAGATCTGCGAGTTCGGCTCTCGGCATCTCCGCGATGTCACGCTTCTCGATCACACCGGCGCTGACGGTCCTGCCGCCGGACACCTCGCCCTGCGCGCGCCGACCACGGCTCGCGCTGCGACCGGACCCGACGACCGCAGCCGAGGTGTCCTCGGCTTCCCGGTACACCTGATCGAGGATGTCGGCGATCTTCTTGCGCAATGGTTGCGGGTCGATGCCGCGTTCCTCGTTGTAGGCGACCTGCTTGGCGCGTCGGCGATCGGTCTCGTCGATGGCGTTGCGCATCGAGTCGGTGATCTTGTCGGCATACATGTGCACCTCACCGGACACATTGCGCGCCGCGCGGCCGATGGTCTGGATGAGCGACGTCGTGGAGCGCAGGAAGCCCTCCTTGTCGGCGTCGAGGATCGCGACCAACGACACCTCAGGCAGGTCGAGTCCCTCACGCAGCAGGTTGATTCCGACGAGGACGTCGTAGTCGCCCGAGCGGAGCTGACGGAGCAATTCGACGCGGCGCAGGGTATCGACCTCCGAATGCAGATACCGCACCCGGATGCCCAATTCGAGCAGGTAGTCGGTGAGATCCTCGGCCATCTTCTTGGTGAGCGTGGTGACCAGCACGCGTTCGTCGCGATCGGTGCGTTCGCGGATCTCATGCACCAGGTCGTCGATCTGACCCTTGGTGGGTTTCACCACGATTTGCGGGTCGACCAGTCCCGTCGGACGAATGACCTGTTCGACGAATTCCCCGTTGGACTGGCCGAGCTCGTACGGTCCCGGCGTCGCCGACAGGTAGACCGTCTGGCCGATCCGGCCGACGAACTCGTCCCAGGTGAGCGGCCGGTTGTCGACTGCGGACGGCAACCGGAAGCCGAACTCGACGAGGTTGCGTTTGCGGGACATGTCGCCCTCGTACATGCCACCGATCTGCGGCACCGTCACATGCGACTCGTCGATCACCATGAGGAAGTCCTCCGGGAAGTAATCGATGAGGGTGGCCGGCGCTGTCCCGGAACCGCGTCCGTCGATATGGCGCGAATAGTTCTCGATGCCCGAGCAGAACCCGACTTGTCGCATCATTTCCAGGTCGTAGGTGGTGCGCATCCGCAGCCGTTGGGCCTCGAGCAGTTTGCCCTTGCGTTCGAGTTCGGCGAGGCGCTCCTCGAGTTCGGATTCGATGCTCTTCATCGCCCGTTCCATCCGCTCCGGCCCCGCCACATAGTGGGTCGCGGGAAAGATTCGAAGCGAGTCAACCTGCCGCACAACGTCTCCGGTGAGCGGGTGCAGATAGTAGAGCGACTCGACCTCGTCGCCGAAGAACTCGATCCGCACCGCCAGTTCTTCGTAGGACGGAATGATCTCGACGGTGTCACCCCGGACCCGGAACGTGCCACGGGTGAATGCGGTGTCGTTGCGGGCGTATTGGACATCGACCAGCAGGCGCAGCAGGGCATCACGGTCGATCTCATCGCCCACGTTGAGTTCCACGGAGCGGTCCAGATAGGACTGCGGCGTTCCGAGACCGTAGATGCACGACACCGAGGCCACCACCACCACGTCGCGGCGGGAGAGCAGGCTCGACGTCGCCGAGTGGCGCAGCCGCTCGACGTCATCGTTGATCGAGGAATCCTTCTCGATGTAGGTGTCGGTCTGCGCGATGTACGCCTCGGGTTGGTAGTAGTCGTAGTACGAGACGAAGTACTCCACCGCGTTGTTCGGCAGCATCTCGCGCAACTCGTTGGCGAGCTGGGCGGCGAGTGTCTTGTTGGGAGCCATGACCAGCGTCGGACGCTGCAGACGTTCGATCAGCCAGGCCGTGGTCGCCGATTTACCGGTGCCGGTGGCGCCGAGCAGGACGATGTCCTTCTCCCCGGCACCGATCCGCTTCTCCAGATCGGCGATGGCGGCCGGTTGATCACCGGCCGGCTCGTACTCGCTGACCACCTCGAAGTGGCCCTCGGTGCGTTCGATCTCCCCGATCGGACGGTATTCAGAATGCGCGATCACCGGTCGCTCTGCTGCAAAAGCCATGACACCAGGGTAAACGCGCCCACCGACAACAATGTTCCGCAACGATTCGGGCCTCTGGTCGGGCGCGATCCCTCGTCGCCCCGAGCCGCTATGGTCTCCCCATGCCCGACGCCGCCCACCTGCATCCGCCCAAGCGTGAGACCTTCGACGTACCCGCGATGACCAACACCGACAACAAGGGCTTCGTGCGACCTGTCGAGCATTACGAGGTGACCGGCTTCGGGCTGTACATGTCACGCACCGCCGACCATCCGAGGTTCACTCACCTGGAGTCCTGGCTGCTGCCGGCGCTGGGGCTGCGCGCCAACATCTTCCACTACGTTGCCGGCTACCGACCCGGCCAGCGCCTCTATCTCGATGTCGGGCGCTTCGACGGTCCCGACGAGGCCGGCCGGTGGCATGCCGTCGACTGGTACCTGGACCTGGTCGACGTACAGGGCAGGACGTTGGAACTGATCGACGTCGACGAACTCTTCGCAGCGCACGGTTCGGGACTGCTCGGCGTCACCGAATGCATCGAGGCCGTGTCGATCGCCACGCGGGCGTTGACGGGAGCGGCCGAACACGGCAACGACGTGCAGGCCTGGCTCGACGAGGCGGTCGGTGGTCGGGTGGCATGGTCACCCGGACCGTGACACCGCGGCGACTCATGGACCGACCGATACCTCGACGGTGGCGGGGCGCCCCGGATCGGCCGAGGCGTACCGGTGTTCGCCGACTGGGGCGAATCCGCCCGGCGGCAGGGCTTCGGCGAGTGCCGCGGCCGCGTCGCGATCGCGGGCGGTGATTCGTATGGCACCTTCGGTGGCATCGACCGCGGTGGCATTCGCTCCCGCCAGTGCCCACAACCGGTTGGTCAGCCGCGTGTTCACGGTAGCCGGACTCGGCTCGGCGGCAATGAGTTCGGGGTCCGGGATGGCCGCGGTCCGGGTACGCACGTGGTGTTCGTAGGGCACCAGCCGTCGCTCCCAGAGCCGTGCCGACGCCGCGGCCAAGTCCGTTGGCTGTCCGGAGTTGTCGAGCCAGACGTCGGTCACAGCGCGGCGCTGCTCGTCCCCTGCTTGGGCCGCGATGCGGGCGCGTGCGTCCGCTTCCGGCATCCCGCGCAACTCGGTGAGCCTGCGCACGCGTTCTTCGGTATCGGCGTGGACCATCACCACGAGATGAAAGAACGGGGCCATGTTGGCCTCCACGAGCAGCGGGATGTCCTGGATGACGATCGCATCGTCGGGCGCGGCGTCGAGGAGTTCCTGAGTGCGCGCGCCGACCAGCGGGTGGGTGATGGAGTTCAATGTCCGGCGACTGTCGTCGTCGACGAAGGCCTTGGCCGCCAGGGCCGGCCGGTCCAGTGCTCCGTCGGCGGTCAGTATGTCTGTACCGAAGGCCGCCACGAGCCGAGTCAATCCCGGCGTTCCGGGTTCGACGACCTCGCGGGCGATGACGTCGGCGTCGATGTGGTGACCGCCCAGCTCGATGAAGGTTTTGGCCACCGTTGATTTTCCGGCGCCGATACCGCCGGTCAGTCCCACTCGGATCACGGACCCAGTGTGGCAAACACCTCCCCCGTCCCGGTTTTCGGGTCGAGTCGGCGGGGCGACGACAAACGGGACCCCTTCCGACTTCGGAAGGGGTCCCGCTGATCGATCTCAGATCAGGCGATCACACCGTGATCAGGCGTTGCCCGACAGCTTCTCGCGGAGCGCGGCGAGCTGCTCGTCGCTGGCCAGCGACCCACCACTCGACGACGGTGCAGAAGCGGACGAAGACGACGACGATGATGATGCAGAGCCGCTACGGCCCTCCGACGCCGACGAGTAGTCCGACGGGGCCTTCTCGGCCTCGGCTGCTGCGGCAGCGAACTTCTCGATCTGCGCGGTGTGCATCTTGTGACGACGCTCGGCCTCGGCGTAACGCGCCTCCCAGGCCTCACGCTGCTTCTCGAAGCCCTCGAGCCATTCGTTGGTGTCGGGATCGAAGCCCTCGGGGAAGATGTAGTTCCCCTGCTCGTCGTAGCTGTCGGCCATGCCGTACTTCGACGGGTCGAACTCCTCGGTGTAGTCCTCGTTGGCCTGCTTGAGGCTCAGCGAGATCCGGCGACGCTCCAGGTCGATGTCGATGACCTTGACCATCGCGTCATCGCCGACGGCGACAACCTGGTCGGGAACCTCGACGTGACGCTCGGCGAGCTCGGAGATGTGCACCAGGCCCTCGATGCCCTCGTCGACGCGGACGAATGCACCGAACGGCACCAGCTTGGTGACCTTGCCGGGAACGATCTGGCCGATTGCGTGGGTACGAGCGAACTGACGCCATGGGTCTTCCTGAGTTGCCTTGAGCGACAGCGACACACGCTCGCGGTCCAGATCGACGTCGAGCACCTCGACAGTGACCTCGTCACCGACGGTGACGACCTCGGACGGATGATCGATGTGCTTCCAGGACAACTCGGAGACGTGAACCAGACCGTCGACGCCGCCGAGATCGACGAACGCGCCGAAGTTGACGATCGAGGAGACGACGCCCTTGCGGACCTGACCCTTCTGCAGCTGGTGCAGGAATTCGCTGCGAACCTCCGACTGGGTCTGCTCCAGCCAGGCCCGACGCGAGAGCACGACGTTGTTGCGGTTCTTGTCCAGCTCGATGATCTTGGCTTCGATCTCCTTGCCGATGTACGGCTGCAGATCGCGCACGCGACGCATCTCCACCAGCGATGCCGGGAGGAAGCCACGCAGACCGATGTCAAGAATCAGGCCGCCCTTGACGACCTCGATGACGGTGCCCTTGACGGCCTCGTCCTTCTCCTTGAGCTCCTCGATCGTGCCCCAGGCACGCTCGTACTGCGCGCGCTTCTTGGACAGGATCAGCCGGCCTTCTTTGTCCTCCTTGGTGAGAACCAGCGCTTCGACCTCATCGCCGACGTTGACGACCTCATTGGGGTCGACGTCGTGCTTGATCGAGAGCTCACGCGACGGGATGACGCCTTCGGTCTTGTAACCGATATCGAGCAGAACCTCGTCGCGGTCGACTTTGACGATGGTGCCCTCGACGATGTCGCCATCGTTGAAGTACTTGATCGTGGAGTCGATGGCGGCGAGAAAGTCCTCAGCCGAGCCGATGTCGTTGACGGCTACTTGCGGCGAGGTGATGGTGGAGGACGGCATATTGGTGAGTTACTCCGGACAGATATGTAGTAGGTACAGTTCGTATTGCTGGGACAGCGGTGTCGGTACGCACCCGAATCCGTCAGGATCCGGGCCTGCGCTCTCCCACACCATCATCGATCGATGGCGTCCAGGTGAGGACATGCGCAACCGCGCGTGAATCGTGCGCACGCGCGTCGATCAGCCTACTCTAGCGGGATTGCGCTGGGCAAATACCATCCTGGACACCCTTCATGTTGGACACTTCGCAGAGATAGCCACATCGCGGCACAGCGAAACCCGACACCGACACCGTGAATCCCGACACAGTCAATCGGACACACCGCACACGTGCGCGGTGAGACCGCACATGTGGACAACAGGAGGTGCAACGATGGTGCACTCGATCGAATTCCTCCTCGATGACGCTGGTGATCAGCGGATACGCGCGCAATGGGCAGCGCTGGCCGAGGCCGGACTGCCGAGCCAGGCCCGGATCCACTCGGCGACCAACCGTCCGCATATCACGGCCATCGCGGCCGGAACCGTCTCCGCCGAGGTCGACGCCGCGCTCGCGACGGTCGGAATGCGGCTGCCGACTCCGGTGACGCTCGGCGCCGTGGTGATGTTCGGTCATGGTCCGCGGCGGGTGCTTGCGCGTCTGGTGGTGCCCACCGCTGAACTGCTTTCGGTCCGCGCGGCGATCGTGCGTCTCGGCGCCGAGCACACTGCCCGGGCTGACGGAAGCGCCTCGATGTTCGAGCACTCGCATCCGGGTTCGTGGACGGCACACATCACGCTCGCTCGGCGAGTGGAGGTCGACCAGATCGGACCGGCACTACAAGTGCTCGACGCCACACACCGTGAGAACGACAACGCCACTGCCGTCATCGCGTTGCGCCGCTGGGACGGCGACGCCGAAGTCGAGCACGTCGTCGCCGGCCGGAACTGCTGACGCCACGGTGCAGCCGTAGCCGCCCGGCCGCCGGCCGTACGATCACCACGTGGTGGACGAACCGAACAATGCCGACTCCGCCGGATCCGCGCCCCGTCAGCTGGGACCGATCGACTCGATCACCAGTGAACGCGCCAATCGGGCATGGTGGGATGCCGAGACATTCGACTATCACGCCGAGCACGGCGAGTTCCTCGGTACCGCCACACCTGGCGGCGACTTCGTCTGGTGTCCGGAGGATCTACGAGAACGCGACGCTCATCTTCTCGGCGACGTTCGCGGACGTTCGGTGCTGGAGATCGGCTGCGGCTCGGCGCCTTGCGCACGATGGCTCGCGACCCAAGGTGCCGAGGTGGTGGCGATCGATCTCTCGCACCGGATGCTCGGCCACGGGTTGGCGGCGATGGAACTGTTCGACGAGACTCGCGTTCCGCTTGTACAGGCCACGGCCGAGGCGCTCCCTTTTGCCGACGCATCGTTCGACATCGCGTTCTCGTCGTTCGGGGCGGTACCGTTCGTCGCCGATTCGGCCGGAGTGATGGCCGAGGTCACGCGCATCCTGGTACCGGGCGGCCGGTGGGTGTTCTCGGTCAATCATCCCATGCGGTGGATGTTTCCCGATGATCCCGGACCCGACGGCCTGACGGTCGCGATCCCCTATTTCAATCGGACCCCATATTCCGAGGCCGACTCCGACGGCACCATCACCTACGTCGAACACCACCGCACGATCGGCGATCGCGTCCGCGAGATCCGTTCTGCCGGTCTGATACTCGATGACATCGTGGAGCCGGAGTGGCCCGAAGATCTCGATCGCGTCTGGGGGCAGTGGAGTCCCCTTCGCGGACAATACTTTCCGGGCACCGCGATCTTCTGCTGTACCAAACCCGACTGCTGACGCGACGGCCTCGGCGGCGCCGTGGCTCATAGGATCCTGGACAGGAAACTCTGTGTCCGTTCGTGCTGCGGATCCGCGAGAACCTCACGCGGGACGCCTTTTTCGACGACGACCCCGCCATCCATGAACGCAAGTTGATCGGCGACCTCGCGGGCGAACCCCATCTCGTGGGTCACGACCACCATTGTCATTCCCGACGCGGCGAGTCCACGCATCACGCCGAGTACCTCACCGACCAGTTCGGGATCGAGAGCCGATGTCGGTTCGTCGAACAACATCAATTTGGGATCCATCGCAAGCGCCCGCGCGATAGCGACCCGCTGCTGCTGACCGCCCGACAATTGCGCCGGGTAGGTGTCGGCCTTGTCGGCCAGGCCGACACGGTCGAGCAACTCGCGGGCCCGCGCCACCGCCACGTCCTTCTTCTGCTTTTTGACCTGGGTTGGGGCCTCGATCACGTTCTCCAGCGCGGTGCGGTGCGGAAACAGGTTGAAGTGCTGGAACACCATGCCGATGTCGCGACGCTGACGGGCCGCGTCCTTCGCGCTCATCTCGTAGAGTTTGCCGCCCTTCTCCCGGTAGCCGATGAGATCGCCGTCGACGTAGAGTCGGCCGGCGTTGACCACCTCGAGGTGGTTCACACAGCGGAGGAACGTCGACTTACCGGATCCGGACGGCCCGATCAGGCAGAGCACTTCACCCTTGGCGACCTCGAGGCTGATGCCCTTGAGGACTTCCAGCGTGCCGAAGCTCTTGCACACCCGGTCGGCAAGGACCATCGGCCGGTCGGTGCCGTCAGCGCCGCTCATCACTCTCCTCACCCACCACGATCGCGTTGTTCTGTGCGGCGGCCATCGCCTTGAGTTGCCGGCCGGTCAGCTGCCGTGACGCGCCGCGCGAGTAGTGACGCTCGAGGTAGTACTGCCCGACCATCAGCACGCTGGTCGCCACGAGGTACCAGGTCGACGCGACGAGCAATAGCGGAATCGGCTGGAAGTTGACACCCGAGATGTCATGCGCCACACCGTAGAGCTCAAGGCTGAACGGGACCGCCGTGACCAGGCTGGTGGTCTTCAGCATGCTGATGACCTCGTTTCCGGTCGGCGGGATGATGACCCGCATCGCCTGCGGCAGCACGGTGCGCCGCATCGTCTGCGTCCACGACATCCCGAGCGCCACCGACGCCTCGGTCTGCCCCTCACCGACCGATGAGATACCGGCCCGGACGATCTCGGCCATATAGGCCGATTCGTTGAGCGCCAGGCCGATCATCGCGAACGTGAAGGCCGCATTGAGTGACTGGATGTCGAAGTGCGCGAACTGCTGGACGAATGGAATTCCGAGATCGATCTGCTTGTACAGCGACGGAAACAAGCCCCAGAAGACGAGCTGGACGTAGACCGGTGTGCCGCGAAAGATCCACAGATACACCCACGACACCGCCCGGAGCACCGGGTTGGGCGACAGCCGCATGATCGCCAGCAAGACACCGAGCACGATTGCGATCACCATCGACAGCACCGTGAGCGCAAGGGTGTATCCGAGCCCCTTGAGGATTCGGGTGTCGAACAGGTACTTCGCGTACGTCCCCCAGCCGTAGGCGCTGTTGGTCGCGGCGCCGTAGACGAAGAGGAAGACCAGGACGAGCACGATCGCCGCGGCGATCCATTGCCCCGGATGTCGAAGTGGGACGGCCTTGATCGGTGCCGGCTCCGTCGAACTGTCGGAACCGACACCGACCGGGCCGGCGGTCGGTGTGCTCACCCGGTCAGCTGGTCGCGCCGTTGACGACCGCGGTCGGGATGACTCCCGCCCCGACACCCCAGTGGTCGGCGATCGCCTTGGAATGGCCGTTGTCGATGAGGTATTGGACGGCCTTCTGGATCGCCGGCACCAGCGGGGAGCCCTTGGCTATCGGATATCCGTAAGGCGCCGAGTCGAAGACCGCACCGGCGGGCTCGATCTTCCCACCGGCCTGCTTGATCGCGTACGCGGTCACCGGCGAATCGGCGGACATGGCATCGACCCGACCCAGCACCAGGGCATTGGTCGCCTCGGACTGGTCGGTGAACTTGACCTTCTCGATCGCCGGTTTGCCCGCGTCGGTGCACGCCTTGCTCTTGGCCGGGATCTCGTCGGTGTCCTGGATGGTCGTGGCCTGGACCGCAACCTTTTTGCCGCACGCATTGTTCGGGTCGACGCTGCGGCCGGCCTGCTGCGCCCATTGGGTGCCGGCCTGGAAGTACGTCACGAAGTCGACCTGCTGCTGACGTTCCTTGGTGTCGGTGAACGAGGACATCCCGATATTGAAGGTACCGGCCTGTACCGCCGGGATGATCTTGTCGAAGTCGGCCTCCTTGTAGACCGGCGTCAACCCGAGCACCTTCCCGATGGCATTCATGAGGTCGATATCGAACCCGATGATCTGACCGTTGCTGTCCTTGAATTCGTTGGGGGTGTAGGGCACGTTGACGCCGACGATCAGCTGACCGGAGTCCCGGATCGGCGCAGGCAGCAAGGCGGCGATGTCGGCCTGCTTCGCGACGTCGACCGTCGTCGGCCCGATCGCGGCGCTCGAACCGCCACCGGTCGACTCGTTGTCGTTGTTCGAGCAACCGGCCGCCACCAGGGCGGTGACCGCGACCGACAGCATGAACATCCCGGGCAGGCGCCGCAGGCGGCCTATCGATCTGAGATCGCGCATCACAAATCCCTTCGCCCCGATGTCACCTCGGAGCACGTCGGTCGAATCGGGAGCAGGACCGCCCCCTCGCGGTCTGAACATACTTCCTCGGCGGCGCTTTCACCGGGTGGTTACGAGAGATTTACCGTCTGCCGGTTACCGATCGAGGTGGGCGACTATGGATTCCCCGACCTCAGATGTCGTGGCCGTACCGCCGAGGTCCGGTGTGCACACCCCGTCGGCGACTACTGCCGCCACCGCCTCGTCGATTGCGCCGGCGCACCGCACCAACCGATCGTCGTCGTGACGAATCCCCAACCATCGCAATGCCATCGCCGTCGAGGCGACGATCGCGATCGGGTTGGCGATGCCTTGCCCGGCGATGTCGGGCGCGGCACCGTGGGCGGCTTGGGCCATCACCACGGTGTCCGAGCAGTTGATCGAGCCCGCCGTTCCGAGCGAACCCGCCAATTCGCCGGCGAGGTCGGAGAGGATGTCGCCGAAGAGATTCTCGGTGACGATGACGTCGAAGTCTGCCGGACGGCGCACGAGCAGCGCGGCCATCGCGTCGACGTGTTTGTCGTCGACGGTGAGTTCGGGATAACGGCCGGCGACGTCACGACACGCGTCACGGAACAGTCCGGTGGTCAACCGCAGTACGTTCGCCTTGTGGACGATGGTCAGCCGGCCCGACCGCTCGCGGGCCAGTCGGCATGCCTGATGGGCGATGCGTTCGGTGGCCTGGCGTGTGACCACACCAACCGCCAAGGCAAGATCGGGAGTCGGCATGAATTCGCCGGAACCGACCGCCATGTTGCGGTCGGCGTACAAGCCCTCGGAGTTCTCCCGGGCGATCACGACATCGAGATCGGGCGCGAGGGCGTCGACGCCCGGAAAAGCCCGGCACGGGCGGAGATTGGCGTAGAGACCGTACCGTTTGCGGACGATGGCGCCCGGCGCCGGCCCTTCGGCGAAGCGCGCGGGATAGCCGGCGGAGTCGTGCGGTCCGAGGACCCAGATGTCCAGGCCGTCGAGGGCACCCAACGTCTCCTCCGGCACCGGGGTGTCGTGAGAGTCGATCGCGTCGCGGCCGAGAGACAGGGGGAGCCAGTCGAATTCGACCCCGATGCGGGCGGCGGCCGCATCGGCCACCGCCACCGCCACCGGGACGATCTCCGGACCGATGCCGTCGCCGTTCATCACACCGATGGGCAGCGCAGCGTTGGCGTGGTTCATCTGTCGAGCGTATCCGCCGTCGCCGATCGGCCTGATGTCACTCGACGCGCGGTTTGATCAGACACGATCCCTGCGCGAAGCGCGCGCACACGTCAGCCGCCTCGTCGCGGGAGCGGGCCGGGCGGGCCACCACATATCGGCTCGACGATCCGAGCATCTCGCCGGGCAGGATGAGCGATCCGTAGTGCTCGTCGCGGTTGCGCGCGGCCTTGTGATAGCTGTCGAACGCGCCGAACTGTGCGTACCAGACCGTGTCGGCGACCGGCGGTACCGCGCCCGACGTATCGTCGGTACTCGCTTCGGTGGTGCCCGAGTCGGTCGGGTCGTCGGACTCGCTCGGCGTGGTCTGCGACGGGGTCGCCGACTGCGTCGCCGTCGCGGTGACGACCACCGTGGGTGCGCTCGGCGTGGTCGTCTCGCTACTCGAGACCGAATTCCATTGACTGTGAGACAGTTTCAGACCGAGGATGACTGCCGCCACGACGAGCAGGCCGACGACGACACCGACCACCACCGGGATCACCCACGGGGGACGGTTCGGTCGCTGGTCGGGATACACGTATCGGCCTCTAGTGCGCGGCGTCGTCCCACGATCGGCCGTAGCCGATCGACACCTCCAGTGGGACCGACAGTTCGATGGCCCTTCCCATCTCCTCGCGTACCACCGCCTCGACCTTCTCGCGTTCGGAGTCGACCACCTCGACGACGAGTTCGTCGTGGACCTGCAACAGCATCCGCGACTGCAGCGACTCGGCCGCCAAACGCTCGTGCACGTTGATCATGGCCACCTTGATGATGTCGGCGGCGGTGCCCTGAATGGGGGCGTTGAGCGCCATCCGTTCGGCCGACTGGCGTCGCTGCCAGTTGTCGCTGTTGAGGTCGGGCAGGTAGCGGCGCCGGCCGAAGAGTGTGGCGGTGTACTCGTTGCGCCGGGCCGCGGCGACCACGTCCTGTAGATAGTCGCGCACCCCACCGAACCGGGCGAAGTAGGCCTCCATCTGGTCCTTGGCCTCATCGCGACTGATCCGCAACTGCGCGGCGAGACCAAAAGCGCTGAGCCCGTACGCAAGTCCGTAGGACATGGCCTTGACCCGGTGACGCATCTCGGTGGTCACCTCGTCGATCGGCACCCCGAAGGCACGGGAACCGACGAAGTTGTGCAGGTCTTCTCCGGTGTTGAAGGCCTCGATCAGGCCCTCGTCCTCTGACAGGTGCGCCATGATCCGCATCTCGATCTGGCTGTAGTCGGCGGTCATGAGGTCGTCGTAGCCCGCGCCCACGACGAAGCCACGCCGGATCTGCCTCCCCGCGTCGGTCCGGACCGGGATGTTCTGCAGGTTCGGCTCGGTGGACGACAACCGTCCGGTGGCGGCGACGGTCTGGTTGAAGGTGGTGTGGATGCGTCCGTCGTCGGCGACAGACTTCAGCAGCCCGTCGACGGTGACCTTGAGCCGCGTGGCGTCACGATGTTCGAGCAGATGCGCGAGAAACGGGTGGTCGGTCTTCTCATAGAGGGTCTGCAGCGCATCGGCGTCGGTCGTGTACCCGGTTTTGGTCTTCTTGGTCTTGGGCATCTCCAGTTTGTCGAAGAGGACGGTCTGCAGTTGTTTGGGCGACCCGAGATTGATCTGCTCGCCGATGACCTCGTAGGCGGCCTCGGCCGCGGTCCGGATGCGCTCGGAGAATTCCTCTTCCAATGTCCCGAAGTGGTCGACGTCGACAGCGATGCCGGCGGCTTCGAGGTCGGCAAGGACGAACAGCAGCGGCAACTCCATGTCGGTGAGCAACGGCCGGGATTCGATCCGGTCGAGTTCGGTGTCGAGGGTGTCGGCCAGTTCGGCGACCGCACTCGCCTCGAGCATGTGCGTCTCGGCCTGCTGAGCGAGCCCACCATCCTCGTCGAGCAGTGAGAGTTGGTCGTTGCCCGCTCCGTCATCGGCGCGCAGTTCGCGGCGCAGATACCGCAGCGCGAGGTCGTCGAGATTGAACGACCGTTGCCCCGGCCGCACGAGATATGCGGCGAGGGCGGTGTCGCTGGTGACACCGCGCAATGTCCAGTGCCGCGACCGTAGCGCGTGAATCGCCCACTTGGTCTCGTGAAGCGCTTTCGGCTTGCTCGCGTCGGCCAGCCACCGGCCGATCTCCTGCTCGTCGGCGGGGTCGAGTTGGGTGATGTCGACGTACGCCGACACACCGTCGGCCCCGGCAAGCGCGATGCCGGTGACGTCGGCGCCGACGACGGTGTGGGGTGCGCTGACCGTCAGACCTGTCCGGCCGGTCTGGGCATGCGCGGTCAGCCATGACCCGACCTCGCCGGGCGCCAGGACAGAGCCGACGAGGTCGAAGCCGGATTCGGCCTCGGGCTCGACCGAGCTGAGGGTGGAGAACAATCGATCGCGCAGTACCCGGAACTCGAGGTCGTCGAACAGCCGATGAATCCGGTCACGGTCCCAGCCCACCAGTGCCAGGTCGTTGGGCCCGGCGGGCAACTGCATGTCCCGGATCAGTTCGGTCAGTTGCCGATTGGTCTGCACCGAGGCCAGGTTGGCGCGCAGCGCATCACCGACCTTGCCCTTGACCTCGTCGACGTGATCGACCAACGCCGCCAGCGATCCGTACTCGCGAATCCACTTCGATGCCGTCTTCTCCCCGACTCCGGGGATGCCCGGCAGGTTGTCGCTCGGGTCGCCACGTAGTGCTGCGTAGTCGGGGTACTGCGTCGGGGTGAGCCCGTACTTCTTCTCGACCTCTTCGGGGGTGAAGCGCGTGAGATCCGACACCCCTTTACGGGGGTAGAGGACGGTCACCGCATCGTCGACCAGCTGCAGCGAATCGCGGTCACCGGTCACGACGAGCACCTTGAATCCCTGCGCCTCGGCCTGGGTGGCCAGCGTCGCGATGATGTCGTCGGCCTCGTACCCCTCGATCGCCATCACCTGGATGCCGAGCGCGTCGAGCACCTCCTTGGTGACGTCGACCTGCCCGTTGAACTCATCCGGCGACTTCGACCGCTGCGCCTTGTACTCCGGAAACATCTCCGAGCGGAAGGTCTTGCGCGATACGTCGAACGCCGCCGCTATATGCGTGGGCTCCTCGTCGCGCAGCAGGTTGATGAGCATCGAGGTGAAGCCATAGACCGCGTTGGTGTGCTGACCCGTCTCGGTCTGGAAGTTCTCCGCCGGCAACGCGAAGAACGCCCGGTACGCCAGGGAATGTCCGTCGAGGAGCATCAGCGTCGGCTGGGTGGATTTCGGCTTGGTCTTGCCTCGGGTGGCGGTCGAACTCTGTGCGGGACTCACCCCAGCGAGTCTAGTGATGCCCTCCGACACCGACGACACCCCGCACAGGTGTGCCGGAGGCCTCAAGCCCCGCGGTACATGGGCCACATCGAGGGCCCGTTCGGCAAACGCACCTCCTGCACCACCTCGAACCCGAAGCGCTCGTAGAGCGGGATGTTCGCCTCGTTCGAACTCTCCAGATACGCCGGTCCCTGCACTCGCGCCAAGCCTGCCTCGAGCAGAGCAGTGCCGACGCCGACTCCCTTCTCGACGGCGCCGAGCTGCGCGAGATACCAATGCGGCTCTTTCGGCTGCAACTTCGAGAAGGTGTCCTCAAGATATTTGCCCCGCCAGATACCGGTGCGCAGCGCCCGCACGAAACCCGGGATCGCCCGGAGTTGGTTTGTCCGCGACACCCGGTGTCCCGGCGGATCCCACACCGCGATCCCGGCGAACCCACCGTCACGCAGGGCAAGGTCCTGCGCTACCTCGCTGTGGTGGGCCCACCGGACCAGGGTGCCGAACATCAGCGCGTCGCCCCGTGGGTCGGGTGCAACCCACCGCGTCACCGGGTCTTCGGCAAATGTCTGCGCCAGAAGGGAACTGACGACATCAAGATCGCGAGTGGGAACGATGGTGGTCTCGACCATCTCCCGAGTCTACGCACCGCGCGTATGCGCCCCGCGGCTCACGCGACGCCCAGGTAGGCCTCCCGCACCGCGTCGTCGACGAGGAGATCCTTGCCGAGGCCCTCCTTGGTGATCGATCCGGTTTCCAGAATGTACCCACGATCGGAGCGACTCAGTGCCTGCTGGGCATTCTGCTCGACGAGCAGGATGGTGGTGCCCTCGGCGTTGATCTGCGCGATGATCCGGAAGATCTGCTGGATCACCATGGGCGCCAAACCCATCGATGGCTCGTCGAGGAGAAGGAGCTTCGGCCGGGCCATCAGCGCCCGGCCGATGGCCAGCATCTGCTGTTCACCACCGGACATGGTGCCGCCGAACTGTTTACGCCGCTCACCAAGCCGCGGGAACACCTCGAAGACATGCTCGATTGCCGCATTGTAGGCTGCTTTCTTCTCGAATTTCCTTCCGTAGCAGCCCATGTCGAGATTTTCCAGGACCGTCATCCCGGGGAAGATCCGGCGGCCCTCGGGAACCTGGACGATTCCGCGGCCCACCCGCTCGTGCGGCGCAAGCCGGGTGATCGACTCGCCGTTGAAGCGGATGTCGCCCGAGGTGAGCTTGTTCAATCCCGAGATGCCGCGCATCGTCGTGGATTTGCCTGCTCCGTTGGCGCCGAGCAGAGTCACCAGTTCGCCGCGGCCGACGCTCAGCGAGATGCCATGCAGCGCGCGGATGCGCCCATAGTGGATGACGACATCGATCAGCTCGAGTACCGGCTCGTCTGGCATGGCTTGATCGGCCGGCGTCGCTTCGGGCGTCTTCTTCTCACGCGATTTCTTCATCGGGGACTCCCAGGTAGGCGGCGATGACCGCCGGATTGTCACGGACCTCGCGCGGGGACCCGTCGGCGATCTTGCGCCCGAACTCGAGTACCACGATCCGGTCGGTCACCCCCATGACCAGCCGCATGTCGTGTTCGATCAGCAGGACCGTGTAGCCGTCGTCGCGGATCTTCTCGATCAGCCCCATGAGCGCGGTCTTCTCGCTGGGATTGAATCCCGCTGCGGGCTCGTCGAGACACAGTAGTTTGGGCTCGGTGGCCAGCGCGCGGGCGATCTCGAGGCGCCGCTGGTCGCCATAAGGCAAATTGGACGCCTTCTCCGCGGCACGCGGCCCGATTCCGACGAATTCCAGCAACGCCATCCCCCGGTCGACGGCGTCGCGTTCTTCGCGGTAGTGCCGCGGGGTCCGGAAGATCCCGCCCACCACCGACGTCTTGTGTCGTGCGTCGGTGCCCACACACACGTTCTCCAGCGCGGTCATCTCGCCCCACAGGCGCACGTTCTGGAATGTGCGCGCGATCCCCCGCCGGGTGATCTTGTGCTGCTTGAGTTTTCCCAGCGGCGCGTTGTCGAAAGTCACCGTTCCCCGCGTCGGGCGGTAGACCCCGGTGATCGCGTTGAAACACGTGGTCTTGCCGGCACCGTTGGGCCCGATGAGTCCGAGTATCTCGCCGCGCCTGATCTCGAAGCTGACGTCGTCGAGGGCGGCGAGCCCACCGAACTCCACGGTGAGACCCTCGACCCGCAGCAGCGCCTCACCCTCATCCACCGCGATGTCACGTTGCGGTGCAACGGCTTCGGCGACCGCAGCGGGATCGGCGAGATCGGGGTCGACGTCGGCCGGATTGACCACCGTGGTTGCCTCGGCATCTGCGTGGACCTCGGCGATTTGTTCGGTGAGATCGGGTGTCGCGTCCCGGCCGGCCGGTTCGTCGGGAAGGTGATGACTCATGCCGGCACCTCCTCGGCCTCGGGCGGCGCCGGTTTCGGGTTGCGCCGCACCGCGGCATACACCTGCCGCCCGAACGTGATCAGCCGTGCCCGCGCCGGGAAGAGGCCCTGCGGGCGGAAGATCATGAGCACGACCAGCGCGACGCCGAAGAACAGATATTTGTAATCGCTGAGTTCCTGGCCGCCGACATGGATGCCTTGCACCCGCGCCGGCAGATAGACCACGATGAACGCGCCGGCAATCACCCCGAGCTTGTTGCCCTGACCGCCCAGCACCACGGCACACAGGAACAGCATCGAGTTGATGACGGTGAACCCCGTCGGGTCGACGAACCCGACCTGGCCGGCGTAGACCGCCCCCGACAGTCCGCCGATACCGGCACCGATGACGAATGCCCACAGCTTGTACTTGAACGTCGGCACGCCCATGATCTCCGCGGCGTCCTCGTCCTCGCGGATCGCCACCCAGGATCGGCCGACCCGGCTGCGCTCGAGGTTGCCGATGACGATGAGCACCAGGATCACCGCGACTATGCCCAGCCAGTACCACCACACGCCGAAGTTGAGTGTCGAGGAGTTGTTCCCGGCGGAGAAGACACCGCTGGGGTTGTCGGCCGAACGGCCCAACTCCGGGTAGAGCACTCCTTGTAGACCCGTCGCGCCATTGGTGACGTCGGTGAGGTTCTCGGCGAGCAGCCGCACGATCTCGCCGAAGCCGAGGGTGACGATCGCGAGATAGTCGCCGCGGACCCGCAGCGTCGGCGTGCCCAGGATGAGACCGGTGATCCCGGTGACGATGATGGCGAGCGGCACACACGCCAACCAGGCCCACGGACCGGAGAAGAACCCGTGATCGGCGCTGTTCCACAACGGACTCGCCGGGCTGGTCATCAGGGCCACCGTGTAGGCGCCGACTGCGTAGAAGCCGACATATCCGAGGTCGAGGAGCCCGGTCTGGCCGACGACCACGTTGAGGCCGACCGCGATCAGGGCGGTCATGGCGAATGTCGCCATCACGACGCCGAAATTGGTGGCCGTTGTCGTGATCAACGGCGGATTGATGACCGGCACCAGAGCCACCAGGATGATCAGCGGTGCGCCGACCAGCCATTGCGCCACGCGCGGCAGCCCCGCCCACCAGCCGCGGATGGCATCGCCGACGCCGTGGCGTTCGGGTGTTGTCGCCTCAGTGGATCCCGTCGTCATACTCTCGCCTTCCCGAGCTTCTCCCCCAGAATGCCTGTCGGACGGAACATCAGCACCAGGATCAGCAGAGCGAATGCCACGACGTCCTTCCACTGGTTTCCCAGCAGCACCGACCCGTAGTTCTCCATCACTCCCAACAGCAGCCCGCCGAGCACGGCGCCGCGGACATTACCGATCCCGCCGAGCACCGCGGCGCAGAACGCCTTGATACCCAGGATGAAGCCGCCGTTGAAGATGATCCCGTTCGGCACGCGCAAGGTGTAGAGCAGCGCTGCCGCACCCGCGAGCAGACCGCCGATGAGGAAGGTGACCAGGATGATTCGCTCCCGGGACACCCCCATGAGCAGTGCGGCATCGGGGTCCTGGGCCACCGAGCGAATTCCTCGTCCGAGCCTCGTCCGGTTGATCAACAAATCCGTCCCGAGCCCGAGCACGATGGCCGAGAGGACGATCACCATCGTCAGGTTGGTGACCGGTGCCCCGAAGATCGTGAACTCCTCGACGGGCTGGGCCAGCCTGATGGTCGGCTGCGCCGACGAGCCGCCGAGGGGCGGATTCACCGGCACCTTCGGCAGCACGTAATGCACGAACTCCTGCAGAACGAACGACATACCGATCGCAGTGATGAGGAATGCGAGCGGTTTGGCATTGCGCTTACGCAACGGGCGATAAGCGACGAACTCCAGCCCCACGGCCGCACCGCCGCCCACGACCATCCCGAACAGTCCCGCGCCGACCAGATAGACGACGGTCATCAACGTGCCCTCGGCGTAGGTGTTGCCCGACGGGCTGAATCCCATGAGGAGCAAGCCGATATACGTGCCGAACATGCCGAGCATGAACACTTCCGAGTGCGCGAAGTTGATCAGCCGCAGAACGCCGTAAACCAGTGTGTAGCCAACTGCGACAAGCGCATACACCGAGCCGTAGGTCAGCCCCTCGATGGTGAGTCCCCAGAACCCATGCACCAGCGAGTGGACGTCGAATCCGATGGTCGATGCCACCGTGCTTGTCGTCTCGGCCACCAGATATGTGGTGGTCATTACTCCCCTTCAAGGATTGATCTCACAACACTCAGTGCGCCCGGGCGCTTATCGCGCCACGGGCGCACCAGGCGATGGAAACGGTGCTTACTTGACCTGGTACATCCAGATCAGCGATGTCGAGAGCTCACCCTTCGGAGTCCACGAATACTGTCGGGCGAGGCCGGCGCCGTGGTACTGCGAGATGTACTGCAGCAGCTTCGGGCGGGTGGTGTTGCCTGCTTCGATGCCCTTCATCATGATCGACGCGATGTCGTAGGCCTCAACGGAATACACGCCGGGCGCCTGATTGAACGCCGTCTTGTATTGGGTCGCGAACTGCGACGGCGCCGGGCCGCACGGGCAGGACAGGTACGCGCCCATGGCGGAGTCGCCGGCCTGCGCGGTGAACTGCGGATCGTTGGAACCATCACCGGACACGAAGACCACATTCGGATCTGCCGACTTCAGCTGCTGCGCCAGTGGTGCGGCCTCTGAATAGTAGCCCGCGTAGAACAGCGCGTCGGGTTGTGCCGCAGAGACTTTGGACAGCACCGCCGAGAAGTCGCGCTCACCCTTCTTGACGTCACCCGAGCAATCGGCGTCGGCGTTGGAGCCCAGGGCGGCGGTCACCGCACTGGCGAGTCCGGCACCGTAGTCGGTGTCGTCCTTGATCACGCACACCTTCTTCTTGCCGAGCTTCTTGGTCAGGTAGTTGGCGACGGAGGGGCCTTGCACGTCGTCGTTGGCCAGTCCGCGGAAGAAGGTCTTCCAGCCGTTGTTGGTCAGGGTCGGATTGGTCGCCGACGCAGTCACCGAGACCAGACCGGCCTGGTTGAAGATGCCGCCGGTGGCCTTGGTCTCGCCGGAGAACGCGGGGCCGATGAGTCCGACGATGGAGCTGTCGTTGACGATCTGCGGGGCGACCTGGGTGGCCTTCTGCGGAGCGCCTTCGGTGTCAAAGGTCTTCAGGGTGATGGTGCAGTTGGGATTGGCCTTGTTGTGCTGGTCGACGGCCAGCTGTGCGCCGTCCTTGATGTTGATGCCCAGCGCCGCGTCGGCACCGGTCAGTGCGCCGGCCGTCGCGATCGTCGCCGGTGCGCAGGTCTGGCCGCCGGGCTGAGCCGGGTTGAGCGCGTTGGCCTCTGCGACCGCCGGCTGTTCTTGCCCCTCCGTGTTGATCTGCGTGACGGGTGAGATCGTCAAGCCCGAGTTTGCCGCGCCGCTGGATTCTCCCGACCCGGAGTCCGTGGATTTATTGCTACACGCCGACACTGCGAGCATTCCCGCCAATATCACCGCGATGGCTGCGGTCGCCATTCGACGTCGCATTCTGGTTGCCTCTCATCCGCCCGCCCGGCGACTGCCGGGAGGCCTACCCCGTAGACCTGAGAGGAAACATAGACCCGAAGGCCGTCTCGTGCGACGCATCTCGCCGAAATCGTGCAGCTCACCTCTGACGTTGTTTCAGAGATTTAACGAACGACCCGCGACATCACTCCTGCGGACCCAAAGTTTCCACCACGACCTGCGCGACCACCTTCATCGTGGTACGGCGATCCATGGCCGCCCGTTGAATCCACTTGAACGCCTCGGGTTCCGAGAGCGACTGCTTCTCCATCAGCAGCCCTTTGGCCCGCTCGACGAGTTTGCGGGTCTCGAGCCTCTCGGCCATCGAGGCCACTTCCTTCTCGAGTTGGCGCAGTTCCTGATAGCGGCTCACCGCCACCTCGATCGCGGGCACCAGGTCGGCCTTGGTGAACGGCTTCACGAGATACGCCATCGCGCCTGCCTCACGCGCCTTGTCGATGAAGTCACGCTGACTGAACGCCGTCAGCATCACCACCGGCGCCAGACGTTTGCTCGCGATCTCGGCGGCTGCATCGATCCCGTCTCGGACCGGCATCTTGATGTCCATGATCACCAGATCCGGGGTGAGCTGTTCGGTGAGGTCGACCGCCGCCTGGCCGTTGGGTGCCTCACCGACGACGTCGTAGCCTTCCTCGCGCAGCATCTCGATGAGGTCCATCCGGATCAGCGAGTCGTCCTCGGCCACGAGCACCCGGTGGCCCGTCTGCTGTTGGTCCGACGTTGCCGGAGCACTGTCAACCACGGTCACATCCCCTCCTCCACCTCGAGCGAAAGACCTGCGTGAAACCCCAGGCCACACCCGCCGCATACGACCGGCGATGTCGGAAGCGTACCGGTTGGCCCGCCCGCCGTCCGATCATCTAGACTTGGCTGCCGCGGCTACCGCAGCGCATGCCCTCGTAGCCCAATTGGCAGAGGCAACGGATTCAAAACCCGTCCAGTGTGAGTTCGAGTCTCACCGAGGGCACCACGACGCGGCCGACGAAGCCGCATGTCACTGCGGCGTCCGGACAGATCGGCCCTCCCCGGACAATCGTGCAGCCCGCCCGTTTGTCGGTGTCGACGAGTCGCGCCGGCGAGGCCGCTCGAAGACGTGACTCAGGAGTGCGTGGTTCAGCGCAACGCCGCACGACCCCGGATGCGGCCGAGTACCAGCAATGCGAGCATCGTCACCACAAGCAGTGTTGTGGTGCAGGCGGCGGCGGAGAACACCTCTCCGCGGTCGGAGAGCCCAAAGATGGTCACCGGCAGCGTCTTCCAGGTGGCTGGATAGACCATGACGGTCGCACCGAGCTCACCCATCGACAGGGCGACCGCGAGCCCGGCGGCCGCACCGAGTGCCGGCAACAGTAAAGGCAGGGTCACCGTGCGCAACACGCGGATGCTTCCCGCGCCGAGTGATTCGGCGGCCTGGGCGTATGCGGGATCGAGTCGTTCGAGCGCGGCGCCGACCGTGCTGAACGCGAACGCCATGACCAGCACCGTGTGTGCGACCACGACGACCCACTTCGTTCCGCCGAGCAGCAACGGGCGCGAGTTGAAGGCGATGAGGAGACCGAGGCCGATGGCGACCGACGGGATCGCAATGGGGATATGGAACACCACGTCGACGATTCGGCGCACCGGCCCCGGTGCCTGTTTCGCCGTCAGTGCGGCCCAGGTGCCCAGCACCAGCGCGAACGCCCCGGCGATCAGCGCAGTCTGGAGACTGACCGACAGGCTTGCGAGGTTGTCGCCCGAGAGGGCCTGGCCGAATCGTGCCAAGCCGAGATCACCCGGAAGCGGGCCGGTCCAGGACCCGGCGAAGCCCGCGAGCACCACTGTCGCGATCGGTGCGACGAAGACGACGAACACCACGATCGCGAAGATCGTCCACACTGCGATCCGGCTACGCCGCGTCCATAGCAGCATTGCTGTCCTCCTTGTGGCCGGTCCGAGCATGGCTGCCGCCCGATGACGACGGCCACGCAGAACGGTTGATCAACCGGGCGAAGATCATCCGGTAGATGCCGTAGAGCCCCAGTGAGAGGGCGATTTGAACGGTTGCGATCACCGTCGCGCCCGCGAGATCGAACGTGACGATGCCCCGGGTATAGATGAGGACCGGCAGGGTCACGACACCCTTCGCGCCGGTGAACAGCACGATGCCGAATTCGTTCAGCGTCAGAAGCAGCACGAGGCTGCCGCCGGCCATCATTGCCGGTGCGGCCTCCGGCAGGACCACGGTGCGCAGGACCCGCCATGGCGAGGCGCCGAGGCCGGCCGCGACGTCGAGCTGATCGCGCGACATCGACGCAAAGCCCGCGAGCATCGGGCGCACCACGAACGGTGTGTAAAAGGTGATCTCGGCGGCGATCACGCCCCACGGCGTGTTGAGGAAGTTGAGCGGACGCCCGCCGCCCAGTTGGGAAATGGCGGCGTTGACCGCGCCCGCACTTCCGTAGAGGAAGGTGAACGCGAGCGTGATCAGAAACGACGGCAACGCGAGAACGGTGTCGATCGTCCTTGCGACGACGGTGGATCCGCGGAACGGTACGAACGCCAGCACGACCGAGAGGAAGCCGCCGAGGATCAGGCACCCGGCGGTCGAGGCGACCGCGATCTTCGCGGTCGTGATGAGCGCGGTGCGGAACAGTTCGCTGCCGAGCACCCCGCTCCAACTGCTGGTACCGGTGCCGCCGGCAGAGCCCGCGAGAACCCGGACCAACGGGTAGATCGCGATCACCGCGACCACGATGACGGGTGGCAACGACCACAGGATCGACGGAAGCGACGACCGGTTGCTGTTCGGTTCCCCGCTCGCAGCGGATCTTTGGGGCAACGAGAGAGTGCTCGTCATCAGGGTGCCTCGCCGGCGGGATCGACGAGGACTCCCGCGTGTTCGGGAACGTGGGCCCCGACGACGGTGCCGATCGCGTGGTCCGAACGCCCGGGCACGTCTGCCTCGATCAGCTGATCGGGAAGCCCGTCGATCGCCAGCGACAACCGGGTCACCGACCCACGCCACACCACCGAGCGCACCACCGCCCGCATGGTTCCCGTGACGCCGACATCGCGGACCGCCACGTCGTGGGGCCGGATACACACCAGCGCCGAGGCTCCGGGTGTCCACCGTCCGGCGGGCTCGGGTGCGACGACGGTGAGCATCCGCTCGCCCGCGGACACCAGTGCGATACGGCCGGAGACCCGACCGACCGTCACGGGGACGAGATTCGCGCCACCGAGGAACGACGCGGTGAAACGCGACGGCGGTCGGGTCCACAATGCCTGCGCGGTGTCGACATCGACCAGCCGGCCCTCGCGCATCACCACGACCCGGTCGGCCAGCGCTAGCGCCTCGGACTGGTCATGCGTCACGTAGAGCATGGTGGTGTCGGGCAACGCATCTCGGAGACCCTGCAGCTCGGTCACCATCGACTGCCGCAATTGCGCGTCGAGTGCGGCCAGCGGTTCGTCGAGTAACAGGACGTCCGGCCGGATCGCCAATGCACGCGCGATCGCGACGCGCTGCTGCTGTCCGCCGGAGAGTTCTCGCGGCAACCGGTCGGCATAAGCAGCCATGCTCACCATCGACAGCGCCTCTGACACGCGGGCGGCGGTGTCGGCCTTGCGCATCCGGCGGGCCTTGAGGCCGTAGGCGACATTGTCACGAACCCGCATGTGCGGGAACAACGCGTATGACTGCACCACCACGCCGATACCGCGCTTTGCCGGCGGCAGGTCGGTGATGTCACGTCCGGAAAGCCGGACGCGTCCAGACGTCGGCCGGACGAACCCGGCGAGCACCTTCAGCGCGGTCGATTTGCCCGAGCCGCTGGGGCCCAGGAGCGCGACGGTCTCACCACGCACCACACGCAGACTGAAGTCGACGAGCGCGTCGGTGGCATTCTTCCCGCGTCCGTGGCGAACTCCGATGCGCTCCAAAGAGACCGCCGGTTGTTCGATGACGGATTGCTGCAAGCGTCCCGCATCATCGGATGCTCCACCGTCTGGTTCCCGGGCGTCGGTCCGCCCGGTCGACGTTCTGGATTCAGTCATGTCGTATCACCGGCCTTCCGTCAGCTACCCGTTGCTTTCTGATACGCCGCGACGTCGGCGTCGAGCGAGGACAGCACCTGCGTCCAGTCCGGTCGCCACACGGTGACACCGCTGATGACCTGTTCGGGCGTCTGACCCGAACCGGCCGGGACAGGACCCGTGACACCGGTGACCGAGACGCCCAGGGCACCGGGCACGACCGTCTTCTGGACGTCGTCGGAGATCAGGAACTCGAGCAACTTCTTCGCGTTCGCCGAATGCGGTGCACCCTTGGTGATTCCGGCGACGTACGGCAGAGAGACCGTCGTGCGAGTGCCGTCGGGCATCGCCGGGAAGAAGAGATCGAACTTCGAGCCGTCGTCGCGGATCGATGCCAGGTTCATCTGCACGTCACCGTTGGCCACCAGCAACTCGCCGTTGCTCACCTTCGGTTGCAACTTGCCGGTCGAGCTCGACGGTCCGACGTTGTTGACCTGCAACTTCTTCAGGTAGTCCAGGGCCTGCTGCTTGCCCATGAGATGCTGCAGGAGCACCAGCACCGCCGTGCCGTCACCCGCCTGCCCGGGTGTCGAGTACTGAAGTTTTCCCTTGAATCGCGGATCGAGCAGGTCGCTCCACGTCTTCGGCGCGGGGGTGGCACCGGGGTTCGCGATGAAGGACAGATAGTTGTCGACGATCGCGACGTACTTGCCACCGGGATCCTTGTTGCCGGCAGACACTTTCGACGTGTCGACGCCCGAAGCGACAAGCAGCCCATCGGCATCGGCCTTCTGGATGAACGGCGGCAAAGTCACCACCATGTCGGCCTGGGGGTTCGACTCTTCTTTCTGCACGCGTGAGACGACCTCACCCGAGCCGGCCTCGACTTCGTTGACGGTGATCCCCGTCTGTTCCTTGAACTTCGCGAACTCGGTCTTGTACCAGTCGCCGAGACCATCGGCGCTGTACACGGTGAGCGTCTTGTCCCCGTCAGAACTGGCGGTACCGGTCCCACCGCATGCGGCGGTTCCGGTGAGCGCAATCGCGGCGACCGCGACTGCGCAACCCCTGATCACGGTGGAGCGCAAGGACTTCACGGATATATCTCCTCTGGCGTGGTGTGAGCTGTTGCTGAAAGGTTCGAAAGGATCGATGTTCGGAGGCCGTGAAAGACGGATTCGGCGGTTCAGGACAGGAGCAGATCGGCGAACGCCGACACGTCGGGTACCACATCGGTGGCACCGGCGGCGCGCAAGGCGTCGGCGTCGTGTGCACCGGTGAGGGTTCCCGCGACAATCGACGCTCCCGAACGCAGGCCGGCGATGATGTCGTTGGCGGTGTCGCCGAGTACCGCGACCTCGCGGACGTCATCGATCCGCAAACGGAGCACGGCGGCGAGGATCATGTCCGGGTAAGGGCGTCCGCGCCCGGCGTCCGAAGGCGCGAGCGCGAGATCTGCAATGTCCTTCCAGCCGAGCACGTCGAGCAGGCGTTCACGTGTGCCCGTGCTGAATCCTGTTGTGAGAACGACTTTGATGTCAGCGGCGCGAATCCGCTCGATGGCGTCGGCGGCCCCGTCGATCGGGCGCACGGCGTCCAGGGTGTCCGCATAGGCGGTTTCGAACGCGGCGTTCGCCGCCTGCGCCCGCTCCTCGTCGCCGTCGAGCAGTGCCCGGAAGACGATGATCTTCGATTGGCCCATCGTGTCGATGACGTATTGACGTGCTCGATCGGCGGCCGGGCCTTCGGACGGGAGGCCGACGGCGCGTGAGGCCGCATCGAAGGCATGGAGTACCAGACCGTCGTCGGCGACCGTGGTTCCTGCCATGTCGAGTGCGACCATCCGGATCAGGTGGTCGGGCATGAACATCTGCCTTTCTGGCGAGGGGCTGGGTGATCGGGCGGGCTCGGTGCGGCACGACGGGTCATAGTGAGAGCAGATCCGCGGTTTGTTCGCCGATCACCGGTCCGAGCGTCATGCCGCGGCCACCGGGTCCGGTCACCACCCAGATCCCGTCGGCGATCTCACGGCGACACACCAGCTCGCCGGGCTCGGTGGACTGTGAGTAGACACCGGCCCACCGACGAACGATCGGCGGAAGTGACCTTCCCAGAAGTTCTTCCGCCACCGATCGGAGGTGGTCGTACGGACTCTCCGAGACGTCGAAGGCGAACGGATCGACGTACTCGTGGGTGTCGCCGATCGTGAGTCCTCCGTGCATCCGCTGAACGCACAGCAGTTGCATACGGTTGTCAGCGGCGACCGGGGACTGCGGCTGTCGGCTGTTGAGTTCGTCGAGCGCCTCGCCGGCGAACGCCGGGTAGTAGCGGAAGCTGTCGCCATCGGCGATCGCCGTGGTCAGCGGCTCCTCGAGGCTCGCGGTCTGCATCATCTGCAGGCGGACCCGTCGGACGGGGAGCTCACCGGCGATCTCGCGGGTCAGGCCGCCGTGCGCGGCGCCGGGACAGTGGATCGCGATGTCACCGCGGTAGTCGGCGCCGTGGTCGTCGGTGACCTTCACGCCGCCCGACACAGCATCGATCGCGCGGACCTCACGGCCGGCGACGAATTCGTGACGTCCGGTGCCCGCCAGGTGTTCCCGGATGAGCGGGAGCGCGATCCGCGATTCCACCGCTCCGTCACGAGTGCAGTGCAGGCCTGCGAGAAACTTTCCGCGAAGGGCCGGATTGACCTTGACCACCTCAGCGGGTTCGAGGAGCCGGAAGCCCCGTTCGACCGCGTCCGGCCGTGCAGCCACCGCCTCGGCGACCGCGACCTCGGCATCGGTGCGCAGCATCGTCAGCGATCCCACGGGCCGGAAGCCTATGCCGGGGACCTGATGGGAGATCTTCTCCCAGAGGTCGCGCGAACGCTGTGCCGCGGCGAGCTCGAACGGTGCGCGACCGGACACCCACACCAGCCCGAAGTTGCGGACCGTGGCGCCTCTGGCCTCCGCCTCTCGCTCGATCTGGACGACATCGTGGCCGCGGGCCACAGCGGCCCAGGCGTGCGACGTACCCAGGATTCCGCCACCGATGATGATGACTCTCATGGGGATAGGATGCACATTGGTCTAGACCAACAGGGGTCGGATACGCGAAATCTGCATGAACAACTGGTATAGACCAATTGGGTTATCATGGCGCCCATGCAATCCGATGTGATCGCCGAGACCGAGGCGGTGCTGTTGTCGTTGCGCGGTGTGTGGGACGAGGATGCCGTCGACGACCTCGACCATGCACTGCAGTCGGCTCATCTCGCCGCCGCCGACGGTGCAGACGACGAGCTGATCCTCGCCTGCGCCCTGCACGACATAGGGCACAGCCCACTCACCGATATGGGGCCCGACCACGACCGAGTCGCGCAGGAATGGCTCACGCCGCGGTACGGAAATCGGGTGGGCTGGCTCGCCGGCGCACACGTCGCCGCCAAGCGGTATCTCATTGCCGCCGAGGACGGATATGCGAGCACGCTGTCAGAACGGTCGGTGCAGACTCTCGCCGAACAAGGTGGCGCCGGTGCCGACGACACTCGGACGTCCAGCCCCTGGTGGCCGGATGCGTTGCGGTTACGACGATTCGACGATGCCGCCAAGAGCCCCGGAGCGCCGGAGATGACGGTTGCGCAGGTGCTCGAGATCGCACAACGGGTGGCCGTGTCGTGAGTGCGGTGGGTGCGCGGAGATCGAGTCACGTCGTCGATGTGCCCTTGTCGAAGTCATATCGGGTGCGAACCGAGATCGCCAGGATCCTCGACGGACTCGACGAGGGTGATGCGGTTCCCCCGGAACGCGAACTGGCCGAACGGTTCTCGGTGTCCCGCGAGACGGTTCGTCAGGCCCTCCACGAACTGCTCGTCGAGGGCCGGATCACACGTCGCGGTCGCGGAACCGTCGTGTCGGCACCGAAACTCGTTCAGCCACTTGCCCGTGGCTCCCACACCGAGGGCGCGCAACGACAAGGGCGGGTGCCCGGCCGTGTACCCCTCTCGATGGGCGACGCGGTCGCTCCGGACGACATCTGCGACGACCTCGCGGTGCCGAGAGGGTCACAGGCACTGCGTATCGACCGGCTCCTCCTCGCCGACGGCGCGAAAATGGGGCTCGAGAGCACCTTCCTACCGTTGCCACGTTTCGATGTGTTCCACGAGGAGTTCGACCCGGCGACCTCGCTCTATGCCGCGATGCACTCCCTCAGGATCGAGTTCGGCCCCGCCGAGGAACGGATCGAGACGGCGCTGGCCACCCCGCCGGAGGCCAAGCTACTCGAGACGACGACGGCGATGCCGATGCTTCTCATGAATCGGCTGTCATTCGATTCGGCCGGCACACCGATCGAGCGGGTGCGTTCGCTGTACCGGGGCGACCGGATGGCGTTCGAGGTGCTGCTTCGCGAATAGCGGAGTCGGCGGGGGTGGAGCCGCAGCGGTGGGTGGAAATGACTTCCGACACCATAAGCGCATCAAGAGCGTTACCGAAAGTCGTCCATCAGGCATGTTCGGTGGTTGCGGTCGCCTCGATCAGCCGGGGGTAGCGGAGGACCGGATGAGGTCCGCACACTTCTCTGCCATGGTCATCACGGTGATGTTCGGATTGACCACGGGTAGCTTGGGCATGGCGGAGGCATCGACGACACGTAATCCCTTGACGCCCTTGACCCGGAGTTCGGGATCGAGGACGGCCATCGGATCGTTGACAGCACCCATCTTGCAGGTGGCCGCGGGGTGATAGACGGTGTTGTGGGTTCGGTGGAAGTAGTCGATGAGCTCGTCGTCGGTGACCGCGTCCGGGCCTGGCGCCAGTTCACGCGTGATCCAGTCGCCGAGCACGCTCTGGGCGCCGATCTCGCGGGCGAGCTTGATACCGGCCAGCATGACGCGCTCGTCGCGGCCATCGGAGTCGGTGAAGTAGCGGGGATCCACTTTCGGGCGGTCACGGAAGTCGCGGCTGCGCAATCGGACGGTGCCGCGGGAAAGTCCTTGCGTCACATTCGGTGTCAGGCAAAAGCCGTTTTCGGTGGTCGGATAGCCCCAGCGCAGGGTGTTCATATCGAAGGGCACGCTGCCGTAGTGCATCATCAGATCGGAGTGATCGAGTCCGTCTTCGGTGGTCGCGAACAGTCCGATCTCCCACCACTGGGTGGACTCGGTGACCATCGGTCGACCGGCTTCCCAGAACACCAGCCCTTCGACGTGGTCGTCGAGATTCGAACCGACGCCGGGTGCGTCGACCTTCACCCGAACACCGACGTCGGCGAGATGATCGCTGGGACCGATACCGCTGAGCATCAACAATTTCGGCGTGTCGATTGCACCTGCGGTGACGATCACCTCACGTTTCGCGGACACGGTATCGTAGCCGGTGAGGTCGGGTCGCTGATACCGAACTCCGGTGGCACGCAGATCATCGTCGATGAGGACCTCACTGATCCAGCTGTCGGTGAGCACGGTCAGATTTTTTCGTGTGCCGAGGATCGGATGCAGATAGGCGTGCGAGGTCGACATACGTTCGCCGGCCTCGTTCGCATTGATCTGTAGCCAGCCTGCGCCGTTGAGATGCCACTCGTCGCGATTGAACTGCACTGTCGGCAGACCACATTTGGCTGCGGCATCGAGAACGGCTTGACCGCATGGGTCGTTCGGCGGTACATCACGCAGCCGCACCGGCCCGTCGTGGCCGTGTGCGTAGCCCTGATAGGTGCCATCAGCGACGTTGTTCTCCACTCGCGACACATACGGCAGGACACCTTCTGGACCCCAGCCGGCAGCTCCTGCCGTCTCCCAGTCGCGCAGACCTTGGGCCAAGGGCCAGAACGCAATACAGGAGTTGTGCGACGAGCACCCGCCGAGCACCTTGGCGCGTGCGTGGCGCATGAAGCTGTTGCCCTTTGCCTGCGGCTCGATCGGGTAGTCCCAGTCGTAGCCCGAGTCGAGCAGATGCATCCACTCGGCCAGGACCAGGATGTTCTGATCGTCGACATCGCTGGGTCCTGCCTCGATGAGACACACCGTCATTTCAGGATCTTCCGAAAGTCGCGCCGCCAGGACGCATCCAGCGGTACCGCCACCGGCAATGACATAGTCGAAGGTCGATGTCATGGCCACTTCTACTTCTCGGTGATCTGGCTGTCGGGGATCGGTTGGATGTCGATGGGACCCGACGAGTGCGACGCCAAGACACCGATGTGTCTGCGGCCCTTGACGAGATACCAGATGAGGCCCGCGCCGAAGATGACACCGATGTAGACGAATGCTCCCCACGTGTTGTACCAGGGTGTGCCGTAGATGACACTGCGCGGCCATGCCAGGTTGAGCGCCATCCCGATACCCCACAGCACCGCAACGGTATTCACCACAACACCCCAGCGGCCCATGCTGAAGTAGCCGCCGGACTTGAGGTCCTTCGGCGGCCACTCGCCACGGAATCGCATGGCGAGCATGGGCCCCGTCACCAAGAGATATGCGAGGTAGATCATGATGATCGCGATCGAGGTGAGGACTGTGAAGATGTTGGGCTGGTTGATGTTGATGACCAGGATGATCACCGAGACGAGCCCGACGACACATGCGGGAACGACGGGCGTCTGCCGTTTCGGCGAGACGGTCGCGAGACGTTCGCCGAAGGGCAGCGCGTTGTCGCGGGCCATCGCGAACATCAGCCGGATCGCCGCGGTGTGTACGGCCAGCGAACAGACGACGACCGCAACGACGATGGCGACCAGGAAGATCTTTCCCAGTGGACCCCACATCACCGACCCGACGATGTACTGCAGGCTGCCGGACTGCTCGCCTAGCTTGGGATCGTTGATATCGGGTGCGGCCATGATCGCGAAGACCAGGATCGCACCGCCGATCACGAAGGATGCGAGGATGGCCCGCAGGATCGCCTTGGGTGCGGTACGCCGGGGATCGAGGGTCTCCTCGCCGAGTGAACTGGCCGTGTCGAATCCGTACATCACATAGCCGGATGCCAGCGACGCCACCAGGAAGGCGCCGAGGTAACCACCGCTCTGCCCGGCGCCGTAGCCGTGGGTCGAGAAGAAGACCTGAGGTCCGCGGGTGATGTTGCACGCCAGGATGATCGCGATCAGAACGGCCGCGATCAGTTCGATGAACACGCCGACGCTGTTGATCAGCGCCATCAGTTTCACACTCCACGCATTGACCGCGGTCGTGAATGCGATGAGGATGCCACCGAGGATCACCGCGTTGACGGCTGCATCGGTGGTGTCGTCGGCGCTGCCGTACAACTGGAATCCACTCCACAGACGCGGCAGGTTCAACTGCAATGCGAGTACGACGGCTGAGAGGGTGACCACCGATGCGGTGAACATCAGCCAGCCCGCCGACCACCCCACGAACTGGGTGCCGAGCCGTTTGGCCCAGTTGTACACCGATCCCGCTACCGGATATTTTGCCGCAAGCTCCATGAAACATAGTGCGACACAAAGCTGTCCAATGAAAACCATCGGCCATGACCAGAGGTAGCCGGGACCGGCGTTGCCGTAGCCGACGTAGAAGAGCTGAAACGTGCCGGTGAGGATGGAGATGTAACTGACGCCTGCGGCGAAGCTGGCGAACTTGCCGATACTGCGGTCGAGGGATTCCTTGTAGCCGAAGTCCTCCATTCCGCTGGAGTTGTCAGTAGCTGCTACCGGGGCCGGTGGTGTCGGCGCGGGTGGTGTGGTCATCGCTCGTCTTCCGTCTCGGTGAACCACCGCGACGCCGACGGCGCAGTGTTGTGCCAGATATGTTTGGTCTCTTGGTATTCCGCAAGTCCGGTTGGACCGAGCTCGCGGCCGTTGCCGGACTTGCCATAGCCGCCCCACTCGGCTGCGGGTGTGTAGTAGCCGAAATCGTTGAGCCACACCGTGCCGTGCTGCAATCCGCGCACCATCCGCTCACCACGCGCCGCATCGGAGGTCCGTACCCCGGCGGCCAGCCCGTAGGTGGTGTCATTGCCCAGCGCAAGGGCTTGCGCCTCGGTGGTGAATCGCTCGACGGTGAGAATCGGACCGAACGTCTCTTCGGCGACGATCCGCATCGACGAATTGCATCGGTCGAAGATGGTGGGGGCGAAGAAGTATCCGCCCGGGTGTAGATCGTCTCGGTCGGGACGTCCGCCACCACAACGCAATACCGCTCCTTCTGCGATTCCGGAGGCGACGTAGTCGGCCATCTTGTTCAACTGCGCCTGTGATACGAGCGGGCCGGTGGTGCTGGCGGGGTCGAGACCGTCGCCCATCCGGATTTGGTTTGCACGTCGCACGAGTTCGTCGACGAAACTGTCGGCGATCGACTCTTCGACGATCAGCCGGGTGCCGGACGAGCACACCTGGCCCGAGTGCAGGAACACACCGGTGAGGACCTGGTCGACCGATGATTCCCAGTCGGCGTCGGCGAACACGATGTGCGGGTTCTTGCCGCCCAACTCCACGGCAACCTTGGTCACGTGTTTGGCGGCGGTCTCGGAAATGGTGGTGCCGGTGGCCAATCCGCCGGTGAACGAGATGAAGTCCACGTCGGGGTTGTCGGTGAGCGCCCCGCTGAGCCGTGCACCGGATCCCTGAACGAGGTTGAGGACCCCGGGCGGCACCCCGGCCTCCTCGCAGAGCCGGACGAAGGCGATCGTCGAGAGTGGGGTCACCTCACTGGGTTTGGCGACCATCGTGCATCCCGCGGCCAGCGCGGGAGCGATCTTCCACGAGATCTGCAGAAGTGGATAGTTCCACGGCGCGATCAGAACGCAGACCCCGATCGGTTCGTGCACCACCCGGCTGATCACCGCGGGATTGCCGACATCGACGACACGATCGGCGTCGACCTCGACCAGCGAGGCGTAGTAGCGGAACACCGATTCGACGTCGTCGATGTCGATCTCACTCTCGACGAGGGTCTTTCCGGTGTCGAGGGTCTCGATGCGCGACAACTCCGCCTTGTCGCGGACGAGAAGGTCGGCGATACGGCGCAACAGCGCGGCACGCTCGGATACCGGTGTCGCCGACCATTCGCCGGCGTCGAAGGTGGCGCGGGCAGCGCCGACGGCGGCACGCGCGTCGTCGGGCGAGGCCTCGTCGACGACCGTGAGTGTGTGCCCCGTAGCGGGATTGACGAGGGCGCGGGTGCCGCCGTCAGACGGATGACGCCACTCGCCACTGATGTAGAGGTGCGCATCCCCGATCAGTGGAGAACTCGTGACCGGGGCGCCTGCCGCCGTGATGTCGGTCATGGCGTACCTCATTCCCTCCGACGTTCTGTGGCACACGACAAGGTGCAGACGCGTGTGATCGTGCTGGAGTATGGCCGGATCGAAAAGATCCAGCCGAGTGCTCAACCTACCGTGTGGAGCCCGTGTATGCGGGGTCTCATGGGATTCACTCGGCATCTCGACGCCGAATGCAAGGACCCTGACATCCGGTTCGTCCGATTCCCGATTCCCGGTGCCTTCGGCGGGGGCTCCGGACGGCCGCGAGTGCTGATACGGATCCACAACCTGCAGCTATAGCGACGGTTGAACCGATAATCGTCTCGACCGTCGCTATAGCTGCAGGTTGTGGACGGCTACGGGGCCGAGTGGTGGTCGTGCCACTTCCCTTTCACCAGGATCAGATCTGGCAACCCCTTTCGGCTGCCGCCATACCACCTACCGGCAGTCAAGGTGCCGGACGTCGACTGTCGCGGGCGTAGTGGTGTGAATGTGACAGCCCTGTTGGTCGGTGAGGGTCACCGGCCCGCCCGCGGCCGAGACATACAGCCGGTCCTGATCACGCCGGAACCGGACGATCTGATTCGGTCCGGTGTCAAAGCGATATCGGAAACCCCAGAGTTCTCCGTTCGTGGCGACGGTGTCGTTCGTCCATGTGGTCGGATGTTCGGGAACAGGCGCGAAAAGATCCCAGGCGATCGCATCGCGCAATTCCGGCCGGAAGTTGTGGAAGTCATGGATTCCCGGCCCCCGCCTGCTCGTGGTCGACACTCCGGCCGTGCGTAGCGCGGCCCGATAGGATTCGAATCCGGGCCGGATCAGGCCGACCTCCGTGGGCAGGTCACTCGCGATGTTGTTGTCGGTGGGTTCCCCGTCGTCGGTCGGAACGCCATTGCCGGAGGCGATGAACACACGTGTGTTCTGGAGATTCGCCGCCAGACGCACGGGGTTGTGTCCATGGGCGTAGAAGCTGTCGAACGGGCCGTAGACCGAGGTCAGATCGAACGGGCCGTGCGCGTTGACCTGCGCAACCAGACCCATCACGTTCGGCTGTCCGGGGAGGAGGTTGATGTCGGTGAGACCGGAGAGAGTCGCGACCGAGCCGAAGAAGTCCGGCAGGCGTCCGCCCAGATAGGCCGCGCCGAGCCCACCCATCGATACGCCCGCGATCGCGTGCCACCGGCGTTCCTCCCGGATGGGATAGCGTTTGACGATCTCGGGGATGACCACGTCGAGGTAGTAGCTCTCCCACGACGGGCTCCCACGCCGGCCGCCATTCCACCAGTCCGTATAGAACCCGGTCGCCCCTTCGGGCATCACGATGATCCCGGGAAAACCGTCGGCGGTTGTCTGGATACGTCCGAGTACCGGATCCGACCAGGTTCGATAGTCGCTGCTCGCCCCGGCGAGCAGCACCAGCAGGGGGTATTTCTTGGTCGGCGTGTATCCCTTGGGCAGCAGCACCGTGGCACGTGGCGGTCCCGGATATGCCGGCGAATGTCGGGCGTTGAGTACCGACCCCAGCCATTTGTCCGGGATCTGGCCCGGCTGTCCGGGAATCGTGATCTCGACGAGCCGATTCGCGGGTGCGGCGCGCGCCATCCCGACGCCGAGAACACCCATCGTCGTGGACACCGCGAGGACGCACGACATCGCCACCGCCGTGCGATATCTCGTGCGTGCCGATTCGTCAGCTCCCGTCCGATTCCCGTTCCGATGAACCCAGGACCACATCCGAGCCTCCACTGGTGTGAGTGTGCTGTGTCATGCCCTCGCAAAGCCCTGCGCCATCATGGCGCCGTACAGCGCTGCGGTCTGCTCGACGTCGAGATCGTTGGTCTCGTCCAAGACGACGCGCACGGCCGCGTCGCACGACGCCATGAACAGCTCGATCAGCGCCGGGAGCTTGTTCTCGAGGTTCTCGGTCTGCCACCACCGCCGCATCGCCGGTGCGATCCACGCCGTTGCCGCGTCGGACACGGTGCGGCGGCCGGCCACCACCTTCCGGCCGATCTCGGAGTCGTGTTGGGCGTCAAAGATGATGCGCCAGGCCGATGGTCGCCTGTCGACAGCGGTCAGGAGCGCTCGATAGCCGTCGACGAACACCTTCTCCGGGTCGTCGCCACGTGCACCATGAAGGGCGGCGAGGACCTCGCCCAGCAATACCGTCTTCTCCCGGTCCAGGAGCGCCTCGACAAGCTGGTCGCGGTCGGGATAGCACGCGTAGACGACCGGACGGGTCACCCCCATACGAGTCGCCACCGCGGCAATGCTGATCGCGGCGACACCGTGTTCGACGCCGATGGCGAGGGCAGTGTCGAGGACCACCGGCCGTCTCCGTTCCGGACCGAGATGCGCGGCCCGCTCTCGGGACGCCGGGGTTCGAGTTGCCATGGGGCCCAGACTATCAAGCATTCCTACACCCCCGAAGGTTTCGGGTCCGTCGGGACGGGTCGACCGTGGCGCCGTCATGTGAGGGGCCGGTTCGTCGGGAGATTGAGGTAGCTCGGGGCCCGTGGGTCGATGGCGATGGTCTGCGGTCGCAGCTGCGATTCGATGAGTAGCGCGGGAATCATCATCCCCTTGGGGAAGTTCGAGGCGAAGACATCCACCCGCAATCGATGTCCGGGTTGCAGCACGAAGTCGGTCGGGGTGAAGGCGATGTCCAAGACGGTGGGCTGCCCTGGGACAACCGGTCGTCGGTCGTCCAGCGCCGTGAGCGGAACCGGCTTCGTGTAGTCCCCGCCGGCCGAGCGCGTACTGCGGGATTCGTCGATCGCGCGAAGGGACGCCGTCAGCTGACCCGACGCCACCACCGTCGACTGTCTGTTCCGCGCAACATCGTTCAGGGTTGCGGTGAAGTAACCGTCGGTCGCATCCATCGTCGTGTTCAGGTGCAGACTCACCGGCCCGGAAGCCATCGTCGGGACCGTCACCGGCCCGGAGGTGAACACGGCGGCGGCGACCTCCGAAACGCGGGCGTCCTTGGCACACCCGTCGATGAAACCCGCTGCGCCCGCGGTTCCCTGAGCGGCATCCCGCGAACACACCGTGGACAGCCCTGGAGAGATGACCGCGCTCGCCCCGTGACGTGGTACCGACGTCGACAACGAGCCGTCGAAGGCAACGATTCCCGTCGTCCCGCTGCGGACGCCCGTCAGGTACTGGTGTCGATAGGCCATCTGCGCACGTGGATAGCTCGCCGAGCTCGTCCAGGCCCCACCTTGTTGGTACAGGGTGGCGGGACTGTAACGGTCGATGCCGTTGTCGATACCTTTGAGCCACTTGTCGAACCACACGCGCTGTAGGACATCCAACCGCGGCGGCGCGCCGTTCGACCCCAGGCCCGAGCCGATCGTCGAGTGGTAACAGTCCCCATCAGCAGCTTCTTCTGCGAGTCGGGCAGCCGGATCGCCGCGATGACGTCGGGTTCTGAGTTGGTGAACAGATCATGCCATCCGCCGATCAGGAAGGTGGGCACGCCGATACGGTCGGGGTGACCGAGAATCCCTTGGCGGAACGGATGATTCGGGTCGATCACATCCCTGACGTCCGGCGGGATGTCGTGAACACTCGCGGTGAAGAATGCCCGCAGCAGGGTGTCGAAGAAGGTGATCGGACTGGCGACCCGATCGGCGAGCCATTGCCAATCGAATCGCCCCGTGGCGATCGACTGCAAGTCCGGCAACCATTTCAGGGTGTCGATCGAAGCGACCCACAGTGGGATGAAACCGACCGCGATCCCACCGCCGGGAGCGATGACGTCCTGGACCACGTCACTGCCCGGGGCGGCAGCGAACACCGCCTTGATCGCCGAGACCGGCTGTTGGGCGCCTTGAAGCGCATTGATCGCCCCGTAGGAGAGCCCGGTGGCACCGACCATGTTCGTCGACCACGTCTGCCTCGCCGCCCAGAGACTGACCTCGGCGACGTCATCCTGTTCACGCTGACCCGCCCCATCCCATACCCCTTGGGAGAATCCGGTACCTCGGACGTCCACGACGACCTGGACGTATCCGGACTTGACCAGTTGTCGATCAACGGCGACCGTACGGGCCACACCGCCGGTCAGCATCCGGATCTGCTCGCCCATCCCCGACAGCGGCGTGCCGGCCAGGTCGAACAGATCGAATCGATTGATCACCCTGGTGATCGGGTCGTAGAGCCCTGGGATCGACGTGGCCGACTCCATCAGCATGTACAGGAGCTTGGTGTACGGCGTCATATTGATGATCGTCGGCAGCGGCTTGCTGACCACCCTCCCCGCCGAGTCCATCGGGCGATACACGTTGGCCTTCAAGATGGTTCCGTCGCTCATCCGGATCGGCACATCCCAGTCGATATGGACATCCGAGTACTTCTGTGGGCCGTCGGCGGTCGCGGTCCACTCTGCGGCCCGAGCCGTATCGCTCGCCGACGGCGCCGCCGATGCCGTTCCGGCAACGATCACGAACGGCATGACCAGCAGACCGGCGACGACAACCGCGACGCCATGGCGTCGTAGCCGGGTGACGTTCCACCCGGTGTGCCACGACGACGTGATGCTCACCCACCCGACGCTAGCCCAGTTCCTTCACCTGCGTAGGATTTTCCTACAGATATGTTGGGAAGCTCGGTACCGCGCATTACGCGACGTCCTGCGAACGATGTGCCCGCCATGTGCCAGCGCGTCGGGACGTTGCCGAAAGACCTACCGACAGCTTCGAGACGTTTCCCCCATAGCCTTTGGTTTCGCCTGAACATCTGCCTGTGTAAACGTCACATGTCGCACCGCGCACAGCGGGAGTCCCTGTGCTGTCAGAACTTTGACCAGTGCATGATCGTCGGATCACCGAAGACACCAGGAGTCCTGATGCCGATCGCCCCCGACAACGAGATGACACTGCGCTTCCTCGCCGCACCCACCGACGCCACCACGATCGGTGGCGACGTGCGCGGTGGACGGCTGCTGTCCTGGATCGACAAGGCGGCCTACGCCTGCGCGGCCGGGTGGTCGGGCGGCTACTCGGTGACCGCCTACTTCGGCAACATCACCTTCACCCGCGGTATCGAACCCGGCGACATCGTCGAGGTGAAGGCGACGCTCATCCACACCGGCACCTCGAGCATGCACATCCACTGCTCGGTGAGTTCGGCCTCGCCGCACACCGGACTGTTCACACTGGCCAGCGAATGCCTGGTGATCTTCGTGGCGATGGGTGACGATCGTCGCCCACGCCCGGTGCGGCAGTGGACCCCGGGCACCGATGCCGAACGCGACGCACACGAGTACGCCACCGGACGCATCCCGGTGCGCCACCGCATCGAGGACGCGATGGCCGGAGTCACCTACTCCGACGCCGGGACCGCGCCCCGCTCACAGACCCGCTTCCTCGCCGCACCCACCGACGTCAACTGGGGCGGCAACGCCCACGGCGGACGCGTCATGGAATGGATGGACGAGTCGGCCTACCTCAACGCCGCCCGCTGGTGCGGTCAGCGATGCGTCACCGCCTACGTCGGCGGCATCCGCTTCTACGCGCCGATCCACATCGGCGACGTCGTCGAACTCGACGCCCGGCTCATCCACACCGGCAAGCAGACCATGCACGTCTCCGTGCACGTACGCGCAGGAAGCCCGGAAGCCGGCGACATGCGCGACAGCGCGCACAGCCTGATGATCGTCGCCGCGGTGGACACCAACGGCGACGCCACCGCGGTCCGGCGCTGGGTACCGGTCTCCGCCGAGGACATCGCACTCGATGCGCACGCGCGTGAGCTCATGGCCATCCGGGCCGCCTTGCCGCCACGGCCGCAGATCGCGGCGCCAGTGAACTGAACCCGTGACCAGCCGGCCGTCTCGTCTAGTCGGCGGACGCGCGCGCCCACGTCACCTCGTCCAGAGACAACCGCTGCCGGCTCGTTCCCGCATATGAGGTCGCAGACGTCGCCTCCGCAGCCCCGAAGGCCGTCACCGAGGTGACCTCCCACTCGGCCGGTACCGCGAACTCGGCAGCCATGCCATCGCGATCGAAGGCGCGGAACTGGTGTGCGCCGAGGCCCATCGCCAGCGCCTGCACCGTCATGTGGGCAACCGCCTGTCCGAGGTCGTAGCGGGCGAACTCGGAGTACTCCCACTCCGTTCCCTCCACCATGACATGGGCAATGTTGACCACGAGCAGCGAGGCGTCGGCGGCCCACCGCAGCGATCCGGGCGTGAGGTGACGGCAGATCCGGGCGTGGATCGCGTCTCCGCGGCGGCCGACGACGAACATCCATGGCTGCGAATTGCCTGCCGAGGGAGCAAGTCTGGCCGCATCGAGCAGTACGTCGACACCTGTCTCGGGAATCGTCGCCTCGGGGTCGAACGACACCGGGCTGACACGCCCTGCCAGGGCGGGATGGACGTGTGGCTCGCCGGCCGTCGGGCATTCGGTCATCACATGATTGTCGCCGATACACACACCGACCGGGTCGCCGCCCGGGCGAGCCACGTCAGGCGCTGTCGCGGACCGCCGCCGCCATCGCCTCCAAGATGCCCGGGACCTGGACGAGCGCTTCTCGCTGCGCCGACGTAAGAGACGTGTTGGCCGCGCGCGCAACGACTTTCCGTCGTGCGGCACGACCACGTTCGAGTACCACGGTACCGCTGTCGGTGATGGCGATGAGCGAACTGCGCGCGTCGTCGGGATGCGGGCCGCGGGTCACGAGTCCGCGATCTTCCAACTCGGCGACGGTCACCCGCATGCTCTGATGCTTGATCCCCCGCATGCGGGCCAGCTCGGCGATCGACTGCGGGCCGTCGCGATCGAGTGCGCCGAGCACCTCCCCGTGTCCGGCGGGAGCCGAATCGGTGACCGACCGGACCGCCCGCACGAATCTGCCCACCGACCGTCGCAGGTCCTCCGCAAGATCCAGGCCGGAGGCTTCCCACTCCGCGCCCAACTCTCGCATGCCCGGCTCTTCCATGTCCGAATCGACAACCATCGTCAGAAGTGTACAGTCACACTGTACTTATTGGCAGACCGTTGGCCACCGGAGGTCTCGATGCAGCTCACCAAACACACCCACGCAACCGTCACCCTGACCAAGAACGGCAATACCCTGCTCATCGATCCCGGCACGTTCACGCCCGACGCGGCGGAGTTGCTCGCGGCCGCCGACGCGATCCTGATCACCCATGAACATTTCGACCATTTCGACGCCGAAAAGATCGTTGCCGCAATGAAAGCGCGCGAGGGGCTGCATCTGTACGGTCCGGCGACGATCGCCGATGCGTTGTCCGAGGTCGCCGATCGTGTGCATGCGGTCTCGACCGGCGAGTCCTTCGACATCGCAGGATTCGCGGTCGACACCTTCGTCGCCGATCATGCGGTGATCCATCCCGAGATCCCGTTGGTCGACAACGCGGGATTCCTGATCGACGGCAGTGTCTTCCACCCCGGCGACGCCTACCTGAATCCCGGCCGGACAATCGAGACGCTGCTGCTGCCGGTCAGCGGCCCATGGATCTCCACCGAACAGGCCATCGACTACGTCCGGTCGGTGAAGCCGCAGCGCAGCATCGCCATTCACGACATCATGCTCAGCCCGGCAGGCAAATCCAGCCTTCGCATGTTCCTCGGCGAGAACTCGCTGACCGGAACCCCGCTGGAGACGCCGGATGTCGGTGAGTCACGAGACCTTTCCGCCGCCTGACACACCCGACGTCGACACAAGCACCGACGCCGAGGCACCCTGCATCTCGTCGTCGATGTGGTGGTCTTCGCGTGCCGAGATCACCAGCGCGATCGACGCGATCAACACCCACACGGTCGTGAGCGTGGCCCAACCGCCAGATTCTGTTTGCGGTAATGCACGACGCCGGCGGCGAACTCCCGTAGAAAGCCGGACGGCAGGTAGTACCAGGCCGTCGGTGCGCCCAGCACGGTGACGGAGCGGATTCCCAGCCGTTGCGTGAGTGACGCCGACCGAAGCACATGGAAGTTGCTGGTGACCACCACCATTCGCTCCCACACCACATTCTGGGCGGCAAGGACCGCGAGCGTGTTGGTCAGGTTCTCCTGGGTGGTGGTCGAGGTGTCTTCGAGAATCACATGGGTACTCGGCACATCGGAATGCTCGGCGAGATAGGCGGCCATCGCCGCGGCCTCGCTCACCACCTCATCGCTGCCCTTGCCGCCGGATACCACGACCCGCGGTGGCGCGCCCTGCGCTGCCTGCACGTGGTGGTAGACCTCGACGGCGCGATCGAGACGGCGTGCGACCAATGGCGTCGGTTTGCCCCCGGACAGGCCGGCCCCGAGTACGACGATCACGTCGGTCGCGTCGACTTCTCGGTGGGTTCCGCCGTAGACGAGCGCGTACAGCGTGTAGGCGAGCAATTCGATGATCATCAGGGCACCCGGGATCATGGCCAACGGCAGCAGGGCCATGAGCAGGATTCGGTGGTCCCAGGTGAACAGCCACCCGATCATGATCGCCAAGGTCACGATGATCGCCCCACCGATCGCGGCCGGCACGAGGGTCGCGACACGTAATCCCTCGCGCCGCACCACGATTGGCGTATTCGTGACGAGGGCAAGCGCGGATGTCACCAGGAGCAGCAGAATCGCCATCGCCGGCACCAGGAACACGATGGTCGCCGCGTCGGAATCCGGCCACAGCACCGCCGAACAGGTGAATGCCAGCAACCAGATCATCACCGCACTACCCACGACCATCAGGCCGTGCGAGCTGTCGCGGTCGTCGTGGACGAGTCGAAATACCGTGGCAGCCACCACGATCACGGTCAGTACCAGCACCACCCACAGCACGATCACCGCCGGCGCACCTCTTCGATCGGTAGCGGAATACCCTTCCACCCCAACCCTAGTTGCCGGGTCTGCGGGAATCGCGGCCGAGGTCTTCGTCGCCGATCACGCGGCGATCAACCGCTTCCGACACACCCGGCATCGACACGAGCACGAATTGCCGAACGCGTCCGAGCGCGCGGGCCGCGCAGTTGGACAACAACGGGTCGGTCAGCTCTTCGGCCAGGACGACCTCGATCGGCGTATCCGGCCCGCTCAGTGTGACGACGATGTGGTGGTCGACGCGCCGCACCTCGAGCGGTGCCAGCGCGTCGATTCGGTCGTCGCCGGTGGTCGACCGCACGAAGTGCTGTGCCGCCTGCACTGCGTGCGGAAGCGACGTCCGGCCACGCAGTAGCGGATCGACGAGTCGCCCTTCGGTGTAACGTCGCACCAGTCCCGCCGGATCCGTCGCCGAATCCACCCGGCCGTAACACAACCCGTGCGGCAGGACGAGCATGGTGGCGGCGAATCGGTCGCCGCCCAGATGTGAGCACTCCCAAGTCCATTCGGGATATGCGGCCGCGATCGCGGTGGTCGCGGCTCGTCCCCGGACCGCGCAGCACTGATCGTGTTTCCCGTGCGCGCACACCGCGACGACCGGGTCGTCCGACGGTCGGCCGCCGGCGCCGTCGAGCGGCAGATCCAGATAGCCGGTCGCGTCCGACACTTCTCCCCGGACCACCGACTCCTCGCCGGGTCGTGTGTCCACGACGAACCATCGCCACCGCGGGGTCGCCGCCCGGCGACCGGGTCGGCGTATCGCCACGATCCGCATTCCCGCGGCCTCGACGCGGCGCACGACGGCACGCCCAAGAACCGGATCGATGATGTTGGGCGAGTCGAGGAACACCGACGGACCCCACGGGCCGGAGAGCTCCAGCAACATCCAGCGGTCGCCCGCCGATGCGGTGCCGTACATAGGGTCGCCGCGGAGAATGGACTGATCGCTACAGGGACGACGACCGGTCATGACCTCTACGCTGCCCCGGGCGTCTGCGGCGGCAGCGATTCGGCCGGCACGACGACCGCCTCGCGCAGCAGTCGACGGATCAGCACGGCCCCATCGGCCGCATCGAGGCCCGGAAGGCGATCGGCCCCGACCACCGAGCCCCCATGCACCGCGCGGACGGCATCCGCGCAGAAGCCCGGGAAGCCGATCGTGCGATCGGCAAACCGCAATTCGACGCGGCCACCGGATTCGGCCACCGACGCCACCAGTCCGCGGCGCCACCGGACGGGCACGAGCGCATCACCTGCCGAGATCGCCGCCAGGGTTGCCAACGGCCGCACCGGAATCGGACGGGTCCGGTCGGCGTATCCACGGGCCAATGCATCGGCCGCCGCACACTCCAGGTCGGATGACCGCTCACCGATCACCTCCATCGCCGTCGACATCACCTTGCCGACGAGTGCGGAGATGTCGGCACGGTCGGTGAGGTCGATGCCCATCGGCAGTGACTCGCGTAGTCCGGGTATGTCGGCGAGTTGCTCGACGAGTGCGCCGACGATGTCGAATGCGGTGAGCGGCGCGATACCGATCGTGAGATGGATGGAGGTGGTGCCGAGTGCACGAGCCGAATGTACCCATCCGCGAGGCAGATACAGGGCGTCACCGGGGTGCAGCACGGTGTCGATGACCGGCTCGTCAGCGGCCCGGGCGGTAATGGCGTCGCGATGTGCGGTCCATGGTTGGGAACCAAGCGGGTGCACATGTACCGGCTCGTGAATCGTCCAGTGCTTCGCCCCGGATACCTGCAGAACGAACACGTCGTGCACGTCGTAGTGCAGATCGAATCCGCGGTTGCTCGGCGGGGTGACGTAGGCGTTGGCCTGAACGGGATGACCCAGATCGTCGACGAGTCCGCGCACGAGGTCGATCACCGGAGGCCACAACCGGTGCAGTCCCTGCAGAACGATCGTCGCCCCGGCGGCGAACTGTCCCAACACTTTTGCCGAATCGACCTGATCGGGCATCTCGGCCCCGAACCCGGCGGGCCCGACGTAGCAGTCCCGCGTGAGCAGGCTGCCGTCGCGGGCCATGCGGATGAACGGCGCGCGCACGCCACGTTCGGCGATGAGTTCGTCGACCGTCGCAGGCGAGAGCAGGTCGTCGAAGCCACGTGGCAATGCCTCGGCACGGCTCAGCAGCGGCGATCGATCCCAATGTTCGCGGGCGAAGACATCGGGGTCGATCGCGATGCAACGTCTCAACATCGATTGTGGCTCAGGCGGTTCCGTCGGCACCACCGTCGTGGCCGCCCGGATTCGAGCCGCCGTCGGCCGGTCCCTCACCCGCATCGGCGGTGCCATCGGCACCACCGTCATGACCGCTGGGATTGGAACCGCCGTCGGCCGGTCCCTCACCTGCACCGGCGGTGCCATCGGCACCACCGTCGTGGCCGCCCGGATTCGAGCCGCCGTCGGCTGGTCCTTCACCGCCGGGGCCGGAGGTCGTGATGTCGTCGTCGTCGAGTGCCATAGGTGATCCTTCCACGCGAGGGCCTGCCCGGGTGGCGAGCCCTTCTCCTCCACTATGGGCGCAACGACCGGTGAATGTGTGCGCTCTACCGTATCGATGGCGCGGCTGATTCCGGGCGGGTGCACTCTACCTGCGTCGATACGGTTTTGTTCAGCCGCGTTCGCGGTCCGACAAATACTCGCGGAGCGCGACGGAGTGTCGTTCTATCCAGGCGATCGCGTACCGATTGGCCCACACCCAGCACAGCGCGCTGAGTGCCGCTGTGACCACCAGGCACACCGCGCTCGCGGCCGTGGGCAAACGCTGCGTGCGATCGATGCCGTCGACGAGCCACCACAGAGCCAACGGAACCGCCATGATTGCGCACGCGACCGCCGGGTACACCAGATACGGCGCGATGGTCAGAATCGACCAGCGGAGGACCACGGGCCCGAATCGTCGCCGTTGGCGCCACCGCCAGAGGAGCGGCTGCTGGTGGTAGGGGAAGAACACTCCGACCAGCCCGGTGACCGCCAGTGCACCGATCGGTACCACCGCCACCGCGATCACCACCAAAGCGGTGTATTGCCAATCCTGTTCGGCGACGCCGCACGCGATGGCGACCACCATGCACAACGGAGCGACCAGCATCCACAGGACCGCCTCCTTGGCCCGAAGAACCGTTCGGAGCGAGGCCGGATCACCGATCAATTCGAGGACGCGATCGGGGTCGGCGGCCAGGATGTTGCTGGCGGTGACGTCGGAATACATCCATCCGGCGAGTGCCAGCGCGTAGCCGGACGGCCCGGTGAACGTGAAGAACCAGCTGCGCGGCAGCAGGAACCAGATGACGGTCATCATCACACCGTTGAGGGCGACGACGGCCACCGTATCGCCAGGATGGGTTCGGATACGGGTGAACTCCGCCCGCACCGCCGCACCGAAGGGCAGGCCGGGATCGTCGGCGACATGATCGATCATGGGTACTCCGCGGTCTCGCGCCCGCAGTGGCAGTCCGCGCGGGCATACCCAGGTTACGGCGCCGGAGCGCTCGGCGCCGGGATGTCGGAACCTATTGCCGATCGCCGAACACGGCTCCGATCACATCCCCGAACAACGGCCAGGTGTCGGAGATGAACTGACGCCGACCAACGCCGAGCTCGGCGAGCGCACTCCCGTGGTCGAAGGCGACAACGACGGTCACCCCGAAAGCGGTGAGACGCCAACCATTCTCGACAATAAACCGCACCGCACGTGGAAAGTCGGCAAATCCGACGCGGAGTCGGTGGCACTGGAATGGCACATGCCGTTGCTCGTCATCGAGGATGCGCCTCGCCACGTCGACAAGCAGCGGATCATGCCCACCGTCGGCGAGTGCACGGTAGTACCGCAGAGCAATCACCTCGGCGACCGCCAGGATCATCAGTTCCAACCGCAGTCCCAGCAACCGACGTAGCCGGACGAACACCACATCTGTCCAGTCTGCATGTACGGTGGCCCATCCCGCCGCGCGCAGCAGGCGGCCCAGCATTCGCGCATGATTCTGTTCCTCCGCGACGAACAGCCGCACCGCCGCCGCGTACGCGTGGTCCCCCGTGGCGACGGCCTCGGCAATCAGGTGGGCACCGTCGCCGCTCTCCCCGACCTGGAACTTCTGCACGCTGCGTGCCACCGCCGGCGTGAGCACACTGCCCCGCTCCCACTCGGGATCGGCGATTTGCCCTCGGCGCCGTGCAGCGCTTTCGAAGTCGGCACGCCAGATGTCCGATTCGCCCATACCGTGAGTGTAGGTACCCGTCGACGATGTGGCCGGCGTATCCCGCGGCCCGCCCCCTACACTGGCGCCATGGGTTTCCAAGGCTTCACCGAGGCCGCACTCGACTTCTACGACGACCTCGAGATGGACAACTCCAAGGCATTCTGGGAGGCGCATCGGCAGGACTACCGCGATGCGGTGGCCGCTCCGATGCAGGCCTTGACCGACGAACTCGCCGCGGACTTCGGTGAGGCCAAACTGTTCCGCCCCTACCGCGACGTGCGTTTCTCAAAAGACAAGTCGCCCTACAAGACCCATCAGGGCGCCTATATCGCGGTCGCGTCCGCGACCGGCTATTACGTGCAGATCGGCGCACCCGGAGTCCGGGTCGGTGGTGGCATCTACGACACCACGACCGACCGGCTCTCGGCCATCCGCGCGGCAATCGTCGACGACCGAAGTGGCACCGACCTCGAACGGATCGTCGGCGAATTGTCCGATGACGGTTGGGAAATCGGCGGTGACAAACTCAAGACCGCACCTCGAGGATTCGACAAGGCGCATCCGCGCATCGAGTTACTGCGTCACAAGATGATCGTCGCCTCGCGCGACTACGGATTCGACCCGGTGATCCACAGCCCCGAGCTCGTCGCCCGGGTACGTACCGATTGGCGCACTGTCGTTCCCTTGATCGACTGGATTCTGCGACATGCGAATGCCTGATGCCGACCGACCACGCTGGATGACCACCGGCAATCGACGAGGGCCGAGGGCGCTGCGCGCCGATGCCGGGCCGGATGTGATCATTGTGATAGCGGGATTGCCGGTCGATCGGCTTACGGTGAGTTCATGCCCAGCACGCGGTCGTACAGCCAATTCATCGCCCTTGCGCCCGATAAGCTCTGGGTCGTCCTTGGCGATCCACGACTACTCCCCCAGTGGCACAGCGGATTCCGTACCGTGACTCTCGACGCACCGACCGCTGACAGCGCAGCCGTCGGCCAACACGGCTCTTTCGACCCGTCACGACCCTTCCTGGCCGCCGGCCACCGACGACTCGCTCCACCATTCACGATCACCGAGGTGACACCCGGCAGACATCTGCAGCTGACCCAGCCCGAGCCCGTCGGGAGCGCGGTCATCGACTTCGTTCTCGAACCCACTGACGGCGGCTGCTTCGTGCGCGAGACCGTCACTGCCACTGCGGGTTCGAATTGCGTCGCACGGACCGTTCTCTCAGTGGTGCCCCACCTCACCGACCGCGCCGACTTTGCCCGGCTGGCCCGGCTCGCGGGTCTGCAGCCCGGCTCCGAGGCGCTGACCGTGGTCCTGGCCGGGGGCAGCGGTGCGCTCGGGCGCCACCTGGGCGCCGACCTCGCGTGTCGCGGACAGCACCCCGTGGTCCTCACCCGCCGCACCGACCGGTCCTCACCCTTCGAGCAGCTCGAGTGGGATGCGCACACCGTCGGACCGTGGGCGGATCGGATCGTGGATCCGGGGCGCGTCGCGGTGGTGAATCTGGCCGGCAAACTGGTCGATTGCCGACCGACCCCGCGCAACGTGGCCGCGCTGCGCGAGTCCCGAACGCAGGCGACCCGCGCGCTGGTCGCGGCGGCCGCCACGCGATCGACACCGGTCGCACACTGGCTGCAGGCGAGCACCACCGCCATCTGGAGCGATGCGGGCGAAACCTGGTGCACTGAAACAACTCCGGTCCCCGACGACGGGTTGCCACAGATGACGGGGGTGGCCCGTCCGTGGGAAGAATCGGTCAGCGGCGCCCACACCGATCACCTGGTCATCCTCCGCACATCCATCGTCTTGGACGGGCAGGCACCCGCGATGCGGCGGCTCACCGACCTGGCGCGGCTGGGGCTGGGCGGAAGCGTCGGCTCGGGTCGCCAGTGGTTCAGCTGGATTCACGTCGACGACTGGCTGGCGGTTGCCCGCGGAGCGCTGGGACTCGATGGCGCGGTCACCCTGCCGTCTGGGGTGCTCGTCGGGGCGAGTCCTCATCCGGTACGCAACCGCGAACTCATGGCCTCACTGCGGCGTGCGGTCCATCGCCCGGCCGCACCACCTACTCCTGCGGTGTTGTTGAAGATCGGTGCGGTCGCACTGCGCACCGACCCCGCACTGGGACTCACCGGGCGCCGCGCTCGTTCGCAGGTACTCGACGATGGGGGTTTCCGGTTCCGATTTCCGACGCTGGACTCGGCGCTCGCCGATCTACTACCCAGCTGAGTCGCGACGATCGGTCACGCAACGTCACCGTCGACGTAGTACCAGTTGCCGCGCTCCCGGCGGAATCGGCTGTGCTCGGACATACTTCGGCGCGCGGCCGCGGCGCGGTAGTGGGCGACGAAGGTCACCTCGCCGACGTCGTCGAACGGCCCGCCGGCGACTGTGTCGGTGACATCGAGCCGGTACCAGTCGATCTCGTCATCGAGCTCGAGGATGGCCGGCTGCGTGCCCGGATGCCATGTGGCCAACAGATGGTCGCGGTCCCCGACGGCGAAGGCGGTGAACCGCGAGCGCATCAAAGCCGGTGCCGTCGGTGCCCGACGGTCGCGGCTCAGTATCGGTCCGCAGCACTCGCCGAATGTCATTCCCGAAGTACACGGACACCGGTCCTCGGAGCGCACGTCTCGCATGGCGGCCAGCGTAACCGGCCGCACGTTCTACACCGGTGACAGATCGGCGGCGAACTGTCGTGCGCGCTCAAGATCACGGTCGTCGGGCCGTCCTCTGCGCAGTCCACCGGCCAGACCGAACGGCGGGGACGTGTCCCACCCTCGACACCCGAATGTGCCGACGACACTCCGGCCGTGACGCTCGATGCGTCGTGTGAGTGGTCCCGTGATCGGACGAAAACCGCTGGTGTAGAACACGAATGCGCAGGCACCCGCATTTCCGGGCGGAACTGCGTCGATGAAGTCCCGCAATCGGGAATCGAATCTCTGGTTGTAGATGCCCGATCCGAAACCGATCAGGTCGACCTCGGCGAGCCGACCCGCATCGACCTCGCCGGGATCGACGACCTCCGCGCCCAGCACCGAGGCCATGGCCTCGGCCACGCACCGAGTGTTGCCGTGCGAGCGGGAAACACAGACGAGCAATGTATCGGTCATGGTGATGACTCCTTTTCTAACCCCGTGCGATGCTGCGTGCGCCGTCCAACGCAGACATCTTCGCCGGGTTGCGCATCGCGTAAACATGGTGGATGGCGCCGTCGTGGACGTCGAGCCAGAAGATCGCGCCCGGATCGTCGGTCATCGCGACGGTGAAGCCTGGCAGGCCGTTGACGACGATCTCACCGACCCGCAGCCGGCGCTTGTCACCGAGTCGCACCAGACCGAGCACAACCCGGGCCACCGCGTCGGCACCATGAATCGGCCGGCGCGCCGCCGAGGCCTTGCCGTCGCTGTCGGCGATGTAGACCACCTCGGGTGCCAGGACCGCGAGCAGAGCGTTGACGTCACCGGTGGCGGCCGCGGACAGGAATGCCTGGGTTGCCTGTTCGGTTTCGGTCACGTCGGTATGGTGCCGGGGGCGCCGCGACTGGACGTGTGCTCGTGCCCGATGGGAGATCTGGCGCACGGCCGCAACGGATTTCTCTGTCATGTCGGCAATCTCGCCGTGGGCGAATCCGAATACTTCGCGCAGCAGGAACACCGTACGCTCGTCGGGACCGAGCGATTGCAGCACGACCATCATCGCCGTCGACACCGACTCGGCGAGCACAAGGTCGTCGGACGGGTCGCGCTCGTCGATGACGATCGGTTCGGGCAGCCAGGGACCGACATAGTCCTCACGTCGACGTTGTCCGGCTCGGGCCGCGTTGAGTGCCTGCCGGGTCGTGACCTTGGCCAGATATGCACGCGGATCGTCGACTCCGGCAAGGTCGACGTTCGACCAACGGACGTAGCTGTCCTGCAGCACGTCGTCGGCTTCGGTTGCCGAACCGAGGATCTCGTACGCGATGGTGAACAACAGTGGCCGGTATTCGACGAATGCGCGTAGGTGCGGGTTCTCGGTGTCGTCGTGGTCGGTGCGGTGGGTCATCGACGTGCCTGCCCCGGCGCCGCAACGACGGCCACCGCGGGGCTCGGCTGCAGCGCCGCGTCCGGATATACCCCGGGATGCCGCGCCTCGAGGCGCAATCCCCAGATCGTTGCCCGGCAGACCGTCTCCTTCACCATCGCCGCGACCGGACCGCCGATGAATGCGCGGGTAGGCGAATCGTCGGCGTGGGTCAATTGGACTGTGGCAGACCGTCTCCCGAGACTGATGCACTGCCCCACGAATCTCGGCATGGTGGCGACGGGTGCTTCGCCGGCGGCGAGCGCACACACCGTCCGGGCGGCCTGAACTCCGAGTGGCGTGGCCGACTGGCAGCTCATCCGGAGAACCATCCCGACCGGCGCCACCGCATCGCCCGCCCCGACGATCCGGCGATCGTCTGCACTGACCAGGGCTGCATCGGTGCGTAGCCGGCCAGTCGAGTCGCATGCCAGGCCGCTTCGCACCGCGAGGTCGGGTACCCCGAAGCCGGTGGCGACGACGGTCAGATCGGTGGGCAGTTCCCGCTGCTCACCATCGGAGGAGACGAGTGCCAGCGAGGTCGCACCGATACGTCGCGCGCATGTGTGTTCATGGACGGTGACACCGAGGCGGTGCAGTGTGCGCCGCGTGTGAGTCCGGCCCCGCTCGGAGATGCTCGGCGTGATCTCGCCGTCGGTGATGAGCGCGACGCGGTGCCCTCTCCCGGCCAGTTCGGCTGCGGTTTCCACACCGGTGAGGCCGCCACCGATGACCGTCACCACCATCGATTCCCGGCTGCGGGCGAGCCGGTCACGGAGCCGGGTGGCCGACTCCCACTCCGCGATCGAGTAGGCGTGTGCGTCGGCCCCGTCGATGCGCGTACCGCCCGTGCTCCCCACGGCATAGATCAGCCAGTCATATGAGAGCGACCGGCCGGAGTCCAGGTGCACGCGCCGTGCCGGGGCGTCGATGCGGTCGACCGTGTCGACGAGCCGGCGGACACCGGGCGCGAGCACCGTCGAGTAGTCGCGCCGGGCAGCGCCGGTGTCGCAGGCCCACTGATGTAATCGGATGCGTTCGACGAAGTGATCGCGTGCGTTGATCATCACCACACCGAGTGATTCGTCCGCGGAAAGCCGGTTCGCCGCCATCGTTCCGGCATATCCGCCACCGACGATCACGACCGTCTGCCGTTGCACGTTCATCAGTCTGCTCCTTTTGTCCCGATACCGATCCGACATTCCTGAGACACCGCTCGCGCGGCGAATGTGACATCGCCTGCAGAGCACAGTGAACAGGGCGTGGTAATCGGCTGAACGTCGATAACCTAATCTGGCCTGGTGCCTTTCGACCGTCTCACCGTGTGGTCGGGACCGACGACATCAAGGGCTCGTCTGATCGTCGTCGGCATCCTGATCGCGGCGGCCGGGATCTGCTATTCGTCGTGGGTGCTGGCGTTCTTCTGGCCCTCGCCGCTGGATCCGTTGCGCAGCTTCATGAGCGAGCTCGATGCCGCGCACCGGCCACACCGCGACGTCTACGTCGCCGGTGACGTGACGACGGCGGTGTGCGCAATGCTGGCGGGCGTGGTGATGTTTTTTCCGCGGCCGGCCGTGGCCGGCGCGTATGCGCGGGCCGCGGCGATCGCCTTGGCGGTGTTCGGTGTCGCCACCATCACCGACGCGTTGTCTCCGATCGAGTGCATTCCGCACGTGGATCCGGATTGTCCGTCCGAGCCGAGCGGGCTGCTGCCCCAGTTGCACCACATCCACGCGTTGACCAGTTCGGTGGCGGTGTTTGCGATCTTCGCGGCGATGATCCTGGGTGTGGTGGCGGCGTGGCGCACACGGGTCTGGCCGTTGCTTCGACTGTTCGGGCTGGCGATCCTGGTGGTCATCTCGGTCGCGACGGTGTGGATGTTGGCTGCCGACGGTATATCCGGGGATTGGCTTCTCGGTTTGGCACAACGGATTCAGATCGGCGGGATGTCGCTGTTCTTGGTGGTCTGGGGTGTGTCGGTGGCCCGTCAGCGCAGGCCCGCGGACTCGACGCCCGGCTAGCGCTTCGGCGGGAAGTACTTGATGAGTGCCTCTTGCACCACGGAGGTGGCGAGGGTGCCATCGCGCATCCAGAACCGCCCGGATCCCATGCCGCGCGATCCGGTCGCGACGGGCGAGCGGGTGGCGTAGAGCATCCATTCGTCGAAGCGGAATTCGCGGTGGAACCAGATGGAGTGGTTGACGGTCGCAGCGAAGAGTCGGTCGATACCCCAGGACAGGCCGTGGGTGGTGATGATCGAGTCGAGCACGGTGGTGTCCGAGGCGTAGCACATGGCGGCGACGTGCATGATCGGGTCGTCGGGCAGCTCGCCGTCGGCCTTCATCCAGACCCGGTTGTCGCGCAGTGTGCCGCCGGCTTCGCGCATCTTCCATGACGGGTCGTTGGCGAAGCGGATGTCGATGGGATGCAACGCGTCGACGAAGGTGGCGATGCGGTCTTCGAATCCCTTGAAGTGCTCACCGAGTGGGGGCAGTTCCTCCGGGTAGGGTACCTGCGGTATCTCGACGGCGTGCTCGAGCCCGGCGGTGTTGTCCTGGAAGGCCACCAGCATGGTGAAGATCTCTTCGCCCTTCTGCTTGGCGGTGACCTGCCGGTTCGCGAAGGACTTGCCGTCGCGGAACCGGTCGACGTGGTACTCCATCGGCTCGCTGACGTCGCCGCCGCGGATGAAGTGCGCGTGCAACGCATGGACCGGTGGCCGGCCGCGGGTCAGGGTGCGCGCCGCGGCTACGACACCCTGCCCGAGTAGCTGACCACCGAAGGTGCGGGCCGTCTTCTGCTCTGGGTGCTGGCCGATGAATACGTCGTCGTCGCGCCGTTCGACGTCGAGCAGTTCCAAAAGCTTGCCGAGGTCCCCGCTGGCGTCCACAGTCATGGCGACAACCCTAGGGCGTCAGCTGTGTGAGGCTGACGACACCCCGGGCGAGCGAGGAGCGCAGCGACAATGCGGCTCCACCCTGCCCCCGGCGAGCGCGCCCCGCCTGCACGACGAAGAGCGAGGAGCGCAGCGACGATGCGATAGAGGAGGAAGGCGGGGTGCCAAGAGCTCGCCGGGGACGCGCGGACGAAGTACGCGCAGATAACACCGGCGAAAGCGACAACGCGACCCACACCCCGGCGAGCGCGCCCCGCCTGCACGACGAAGAGCGAGGAGGGCAGCGACGATGCGATAGAGGAGGAAGGCGGGGTGCCAAGAGCTCGCCGGGGACGCGCGGACGGAGTACGCGCAGAAGACTCAGTGGTCCTGCTCGCCGATGCGGTGGACGTGGATCATGTTGGTGGAGCCGACGGTGCCGGGGGGTGCGCCGGCGACGATGACCACGACGTCACCGTCTTTGAGGCGGCCGATGCGCAGTAGTTGGTGGTCGACTTGGTCGATCATGTGGTCGGTGGTGTCGACCTTGTCGACGATGAAGGTTTCGGTGCCCCAGCTGAGCGCGAGTTGGCTGCGTACTGCCTGGGTGGGTGTGAATGCCAGTAGTGGCAGCCGTGAGTGCAGCCGGGCGAGTCGGCGCACGGTGTCGCCGGACTGGGTGAATGCGACCATCGCCTTCACTTCGAGGCGTTCGCCGATGTCGCGTGCGGCGTAGGAGATGATGCCGCGTTTGGTGCGGGGCACGTGTGACAGCGGCGGCACGTCGCGCGGTCCGTTTTCTACGGTCACGCAGATGCGGGTCATGGTGCGCACGGTCTCGATCGGCCATTTGCCCACTGATGTCTCACCGGACAGCATGACCGCATCGGCACCGTCGAGGACGGCGTTGGCGACGTCGGATGCCTCGGCGCGGGTGGGGCGGGAGTTCTCGATCATCGAATCGAGCATCTGGGTGGCAACGATGACGGGTTTGGCATTCTCGCGGGCCATCTGGATGGCCTTTTTCTGGACGAGCGGCACCTGCTCGAGCGGCAGTTCGACGCCGAGGTCGCCGCGGGCGACCATCACTCCGTCGAAGGCGAGGACGATGGCTTCGAGATTGTCGACGGCTTCGGGCTTTTCGAGTTTCGCGATGACCGGCACCCGGCGACCGACTCGATCCATCACTTCGTGGACGAGTTCGATGTCGGCGGGGCTGCGCACGAATGACAGGGCGACGAGGTCGACCCCGAGTTGCAATGCGAATTCCAGGTCGGCGATGTCTTTTTCGCTGAGGGCGGGAATCGAGGTCTTCACGCCCGGCAGGTTGAGGCCTTTGTTGTTGCTGACCGGCCCGCCTTCGGTGACGACGCACACGACGTCGTTGCCGTCGATGGCGGTCACCTTGAGGCCCACCTTGCCGTCGTCGACGAGGAGCCGGTCACCGGCTTCGGCGTCTTCGGCGAGTTGTTTGTAGGTGGTCGAGACCCGATCGTGGGTTCCGACGACGTCGTCGACGGTGATCCGAACCTCTTCACCGGTGGCCCACCGAACCTCGCCGTTGAGCGCTCCGTCGTCGGCGAACTTGCCGAGGCGAATCTTGGGGCCTTGCAGGTCGGCGAGGATGCCGACCGCCTTTTCGGCGGCGTCCCCGGCCCGGCGCACACGCCCGTAGACGGTGCGGTGGTCCTCGTGGGTGCCATGGCTGAAGTTCAATCGCGCCACATCCATGCCCGCTTCGACGAGCTCTTTGAGACGCTCCTCGGAGTTGGTTGCGGGACCCAGGGTGCAAACGATCTTGGTACGACGTGTCACGTTGTTCAGCCTAGTCGCGTTGGACCGGCATCTCTATCGGCACCCGCGAGTGGACATCATCCGGTCACCCGCTGTTCGTGCCTCTCCCCGAGGTCAAGGGTATGGCGGCGTTCGCCCGATGCGGCCGCGATTCGCAGCCGCATCGGGCGCGCCGCCGAGGAGGCCGAAACGGCTGTCAGGCGTGGCTGTGCGCCCCGTTTCAGTGCACCGACAGCGGCAGCGTCGCCGGGCGGACCGGGGACGGCAGGTCGGTGGCGCCCATCAGGTATTCGTCCACCGAGCTTGCCGCCGAACGTCCTTCGGCGATGGCCCAGACCACCAGAGAGGCGCCGCGGTGGGCGTCGCCGCACACGAATACCCCTTCGGCCGCGGTCTGCCAGTCGGTGCCACAGCTCAGCGACCCCCGCCCGTTCGGTTCGAGTTCCAGTCCATCGAGGAGTACTCCGCGTTCGACTCCTTCGAACCCGATGGCGAAAAGTGCTAGTTCACAGGGTATTTCGAATTCGTCGGACACCGGGGTGACGGCGCGGCGGCCGTCGGGTTCGCGCACCACGGCCACCTCGGCGAGGACCATGGTGGTCACGTTGCCGTCGGCGTCGCCGAGGAACCGTTGTACCGCCACCTCAAACTTCCGTTCGCCGCCCTCGGCGTGCGCGCTTGAGGTGCGCATGACCAACGGCCATGTCGGCCACGGGGACCGGCTCTCGTCCCGGTCGGTGGGCAACTCGGGGTTGTAGTCGAGTTGGACCACCGATGCGGCGCCTTGCCGGTGGGCAGTGCCCAGGCAGTCCGCCCCGGTGTCACCGCCACCGATGATGACCACGCGTTTGCCCTTGGCGGTGATCGGGGACGGTCCGTCGCCCTCGCATTCACGGTTGGCCGGAACGAGGTGTTCCATCGCCAGGTGGACGCCGTTGAGCTCGCGTCCGGGGACCGGGTTGTCGCGGGCGGCCATCGCGCCGATGGCGAGTACGACGGCGTCGTGGCGCTCGCGCAGGTCGGCGACGGACAGGTCGGTTCCGACATCGCACCTGGTGATGAATTCGGTTCCCTCCGCCCGCATCTGGGCGATCCGCCGGTCGATGTCAGATTTCTGCAGCTTGTATTCGGGGATGCCGTAGCGCAGCAGTCCGCCGAGCCGGTCGTCGCGTTCGTAGACGGTGACGTTGTGGCCGGCGCGCGTCAGTTGTTGCGCCGCGGCCAGCCCGCCCGGTCCGGATCCGACGACGGCCACCGACTTGCCCGTCTCGAGCGCCGGGGGCTCGGGGCCGATGATGCCCTCCGCCCACGACTCGTGGGCGATCGTCTTCTCGATGCGTTTGATCGTGACGCTGCCACCGGTGGCGCGCTCGGAGATCGACAACACGCACGCCGACTCGCACGGGGCCGGGCATATCGTCCCGGTGAACTCCGGAAAGTTGTTGGTGGCGTGCAGCCGTGCGCTGGCGGCGTCCCAACGGCCGCGGCGCACAAGGTCATTCCATTCCGGTATCAGGTTGCCCAGTGGGCAGCCCGCGCTGCCCGAGTGGCAGAACGGGATACCGCAGTCCATGCACCGTCGGGCCTGATCGCCGACTTCGGCCAGGACCTTGATCGGATTGTCGGCGTGTTCGTAGACATCGCCCCAGTCGCGGACGCGCTCGGCGACCGGCCGGTACCGTGCCTCCTTCTTCGAGACCTCCAGGAATCCGCGCGGATCAGCCACGTGCCGCCTCCATGATCGCTGAATCGACGTCGCGCCCTTCGGCTTCGGCCATCTGGGCCGCGTCGAGGACACGCTTGTAATCGGTCGGCATGATCTTGGTGAACGCCAGGCACCGGCGCGGCCAATCCGCCAGCATCGATGCCCCGACCGCCGACCCGGTCAGCTCGGTGTGCCTGACGATCTGGTCATGCAACCATCGCAGATCGTCGGGATCAGGCCGTAGCAGCTCGACCATCGCCATATTGACCTTTGCGGGATCGAGGTCATAGACGAAGGCCATGCCGCCGGACATCCCGGCCGCCATGTTGCGTCCGGTGGGACCCAGGATGACCACTCGCCCGCCGGTCATGTACTCGCAGGCATGGTCGCCGACTCCCTCGACCACGGCAGTGGCACCGGAATTGCGCACCGAGAATCGTTCGCCCACCCGGCCTCGTAGGTACACCGCACCGGAGGTGGCACCATAGAGGATGGTGTTGCCCGCGATGACCTGGTCCTCGGCGATGAACCACGCCTCCGGGTCCGGGGTGACGACGATCTTACCGCCGCACAAGCCCTTTCCGACGTAGTCGTTGGTGTCACCGCTGAGTTTGATCGTCACACCCGGTGGCAGGAAGGCGCCTAGCGACTGCCCGGCCGACCCGGTCAGCTCGACGGTGATGGTGTCCTCGGCGAGTCCGGCAGCACCGTATCGGCGGGTGACCTCGGCACCGAGCAGGGTGCCGACGGTGCGGTTGACGTTGCGGACCGGCAATTCCAGGGTGACCGGATGCGCGTCTTCGAGTGCTCCCTCGGCCAGTTGGATCAGGGTCTGGTCGAGCGCCTTGTCCAAGCCGTGGTCCTGGCCGCGGATTCGGCGGGTCGGACCCCTGCCGTCGATGCGCCGGAAGATCGGACTCAGATCCAGTCCCTTGCTCTTCCAGTGCGCCACCGCGGTATCGGTGCGCAGCCGCTGTGACTGACCGACCGCGTCGTCGATACTGCGATACCCCAACTGCGCCAGATACTTTCGTACATCCTCTGCGATGAAGCGGAAGAAGTTGACGACGTGCTCGGCCTGTCCGGTGAATCGGGCCCGCAACTGCGGATTCTGCGTTGCCACGCCGACGGGGCAGGTGTCGAGGTGACACACGCGCATCATGATGCAACCGGTCACGATCAGTGGCGCGGTGGAGAACCCGAACTCTTCGGCCCCGAGCAACGCCGCCATGATGACGTCGCGGCCGTTGCGCAGCGCCCCGTCGCACTGCACGGTGATGCGGTCGCGTAAACCGTTGAGCATCAAGGTTTGCTGCGCGTCGGCGAGTCCGATCTCCCAAGGGGTCCCGGCATGTTTGAGCGAGGTCAGCGGCGACGCACCGGTACCGCCGTCGTGTCCGGAGATGAGCACAACGTCAGCGTGCGCCTTGGACACCCCGGTGGCGACCGTGCCGACGCCGACCGCACTCACCAGTTTCACGTGGATACGGGCCTGTGAGTTCGCATTCTTGAGATCGTGGATCAGCTGCGCGAGATCCTCGATCGAATAGATGTCGTGGTGCGGCGGCGGGGAGATCAGCGCGACACCGGGCGTCGAGTGCCGGGTCTGGGCGATCCAGGGATACACCTTGTAGGCCGGGAGCTGGCCGCCCTCACCGGGTTTGGCGCCCTGCGCCATCTTGATCTGGATGTCGGTGGCGTTGATCAGGTAGTCACTGGTGACGCCGAATCGCCCGGACGCCACCTGTTTGACGGCGCTGCGTCGCTCCGGGTCATAGAGGCGGTCGGCGTCCTCGCCGCCCTCGCCGGAATTCGAGCGCGCACCGATCCGGTTCATCGCGATCGCGATCGTCTCGTGCGCCTCGGCGGAGATCGAGCCGTAGCTCATCGCCCCGGTGTTGAAGCGCTTCATGATCTCCTCGGCCGGCTCCACCTCCTCGAGCGGAATCGGCTCCCGTGAGGCGAGTTCGAGTTCGAAGAGCCCACGCAGCGTGCCACCCTCACGCGAGAGCCGGTCGACCTCGTCGGAGTATTTTTGGAACACGTCGTCGCGGCCGGTCTTGGTGGCGTGCTGCAACATGAAGATCGTCTCGGGGGTGAACACGTGCAGTTCGCCCTCGCGGCGGTACTGGTATTCGCCGCCGACCTCGAGTCGCCGGTAGACCTGCTCGGTCGGGTTCTCCGGAAACGCCCGAAGGTGGCGCATGCGCACCTCTTCGGCCAATTCGTCGAGCCCGATGCCCTCGATACGCGAGACCGTACGGGTGAAGTACTCCTTGACCACCGCCGCGGAGAGGCCGACCGCCTCGAAGGCCTGCGAAGCAGTGTAGGAACTGATGGTGGAGATGCCCATCTTGCTCATCACCTTGAGCACCCCCTTGCCCAGCGCCTCCACATAATTGCGGATCGCCTTTCTCGGCGCCACCCCGACGAGCTCACCCTCGGCGACGAGGTCCTCGATGGACTCCAGCGCCAGATATGGGTTCACCGCGGCTGCGCCGAAGCCGATGAGCAGTGCGATGTGGTGTACCTCGCGGGCATCACCGGATTCCACCACGAGCGCCACCTTGGTGCGTTCTTTGGTGCGGACCAGATGATGGTGGACCGCCGAGACGGCCAGCAGCGACGGGATCGGCGCATGATCGCGATCGGTGTGACGATCGGAGATGACCAGGGTGTGGTGTCCCTCGGCGATGGCGCGGCTTGCCCGCATCCGCAGATCCTCGAGCGCATCGGCCAGACCCTGGCCGCCGTCGGCGACCTCGTAGAGTCCGTGCAGCACCTTCGCCGACAAACCGGGGTTGTCCCCGTCGTCGTCGATGTGGACGAGCTTGGCGAGATCTTCGTTGTCGATGACCGGCCAGTGCAGCAGGATCTGCCTGCATGAGGCGGCGGTGGGCCTCAACAAGTTCTGTTCGGGTCCCATCACCCGGGCCATCGAGGTGACGATCTCCTCGCGGATGGCATCGAGGGGCGGGTTGGTGACCTGCGCGAACAATTCGACGAAGTAGTCGTAGAGCAGACGGGATCGTTTGGACAGCACCGCAACCGGGGTGTCGGTACCCATCGAGCCCAGCGGCTCGTATCCGGACGCAGCCATCGGGGTGAGCAGCACTCGCAGATCTTCCTCGGTGTAGCCGAAGGAGACCTGCCTGCGCACGACGGTGTCGTGGTTGGGCTTGTACACCGGGCGATCGGGCAGGGTCGCGATGTCCAGGAGGCCCGCGTGCAGCCACTCGTCATAGGGTTCGGCATCGATCAGCTCGCCCTTGACCTCGTCGTCGGGGACGATCCGGCCCGCGGCGGTGTCGACGAGAAACATCTTGCCCGGTTCGAGCCGGCCCTTGGAGACGACGTCGTCGACGGGTACATCGAGCACACCGGCCTCCGAGGCGAGGATCACCCGACCGTCGCGCGTCTGCCACCAACGGCCCGGCCGCAGGCCGTTGCGGTCCAGGAGTGCCCCGACAACCTGCCCGTCGGTGAACGTGACACACGCCGGGCCGTCCCATGCCTCCATGAGGGAACCGTTGAACTGTAGGAATGCCCGACGCTTCGGGTCCATCGACGGCACGTTCTCCCACGCCTCGGGGACCATCAGCATCACGGCGTGTGCGACGCTGCGACCGCCGAGATGCAGCAACTCGAGCACCTCGTCGAGCGAGGCGGAATCCGAGGCTTCGGGCGTGCAGATCGGAAATGCGCGCCGGAGGTCGCCGGGGATCAGGTCGGTGCCGAGGAGCGCCTCCCGCGCACGCATCCGGTTGCGGTTGCCGCGGACGGTGTTGATCTCGCCGTTGTGCGCGACGAAGCGGAACGGGTGTGCCAGCGGCCACGACGGGAACGTGTTGGTGGAGAACCGGGAGTGGACGATCGCGATGGCGCTGCGGCAACGGTCGTCGCGCAGATCCGGGTAGTACCGGGGCAGCTGCATCGTGGTGAGCATGCCCTTGTAGACCATGGTGCGGCTCGACAACGACGGGAAATACAGCCCGGTGCCCGCGGCCTCGATCTCCGATGTCACACGCTCGGCCTGCTTACGGAAGGGGTAGATCGCGCGATCGAGGTCGATGCCGCCGATACGCGCCGAGCCCGTAGGCGGGTCGACGGTCACGAAGAGCTGAGCCATATGCGGCATACAGCCGAGCGCGGTCTGCCCGACGTCGGCGCCGTGGGCGTCCACGGGCAGCTCTCGCCAGCCGAGGATCGTGATCCCTTCGGCGGCGGCCAGGTCGGCGACCCGGGTGAGCGCCGCGGCCCGGAGGCCGGGGTCGGTCGGCAGAAAGCAATTGCCCGCCGCGTAGGTGTTCGCACCGGACGCGGTGGCGGCCGGCAGCTCGAAATCGACGCTCGCGCGCAACAACTCGTCGGGGAGCTGGATGAGGATGCCTGCGCCGTCGCCGCTGTTGACCTCTGCACCGGCGGCGCCACGGTGTTCGAGGTTCTCCAGCGCCAACAGGCCGTCGGCGACGATCGAGTGCGACCGCCGACCATGAATGTTGGTGACCATCGCCACGCCACACGAATCGACCTCGGCCTCTGGGTCGTACAGTCCCTGCCTGGGCGGGAGCGCCGAAAACAACATCACTACCTCCACCGGATTCGCTACGAATCACTGCATGATGTCCTCAGGGACAGCGCTGGCCCGTGGAGCACTACGTGGGTCGCGCGCAGATAGAACTGCCGCGGACCGCGAAATCCCACTGTATCCGACGCGTCACCGTGGTGCCCGCGATGAATGCTGCGCGACCGGTGGCAGGCGTCTCTCAGGAGCTGTGGTCGTCGGTGCCCGCGGCCTCGACCGTGCCTTCGCTGTCTCCGGCCGGTTCGGCCTCGTCGGCGGATTCGGCGTCCTGAGTCGGCTCGGCGTCGGCGGGTTCGAGATCGTCGGCGGGTTCGGCGACACTGTCCGCTTCCGACTCGACGATGGCTTCGGGGTCTTGCGAGGAGTCGGTCAACTCATCGGCAACCTCGGGCAGCTCAGCGTCGGCTTCGGGCGCCGCAACTACGTCGGGCTCATCGGCGGCCTCGGGCTCCGCTGCACTCTCGGGCTCCGCTGCGCTCTCGGGCTCCGCTGCGCTCTCGGGCTCCGCTGCGCTCTCGGGCTCCGCTGCGCTCTCGGCGTCCGCTACCGCGTCCGGAGTGGTCCACGCCGACGACTCGATGCTCTCCGCGGCCGCCGCCGTGGGGATCGGCTCCGTGGGGATCGGCCCCGTGGGGATCGGCCCCGTGGGGATCGGCCCCGTGGGGATCGGCCCCGTGGGGATCGGCCCCGTGGGGATCGGCTCCGTCTCCTCGCCGAGGTCTGGGTCGACGGCCGCTTCCTCGTCGTGCTCGGCGATGGCCTTGGTGAGCTCAGCAGGTGCCGTCGCTTCGTCGCCCGCGTCGGTCATTTCGCCGTCGGAGTCGAACAGCTCGGTCTCGTCCGGTTCGTCGTCGGCCTCGGGCTTGTCGTCCGCCTCGGGCTCGTCGTCGGCCGCGGGCTCGTCGTCGGCCGCGGGCTCGTCGTAGCCGAGGGGCTCGTCATCGACGTAGCCGACGGCACCGAGTGCTTCGAGTTCCTCGGCCCGGTCGGGGTGATACATCTGCAGACCACGTTCGCGGCCCTTGGTGGCGACGACGAAGTAGATCGCCGCGCACACGAAGAGCAGTGCCGCGGTGAACACGTTGATGCGGATGCCGGCAATGAAGGTGTAGGCGGTGTCCGAGCGCAGCAGTTCGACCACGAAGCGTCCCGCGCAGTAGCCGGCGACGTAGAGGGCGAACAGTCGGCCGTGGCCGATCCGGAATCGGCGATCGATGATGACGAGCGCGAGCACGACGAGAACGTTCCACAAGAGCTCGTACAGGAACGTCGGGTGAACCACCTCGAAGACCTGGCCGGTGGAGGTCCCGCTGATGAGGTTCGGCCCGGTTTGGACGCCGTCGGTGCGTTCGTAGATCTCCAGACCCCACGGCAGCGTGGTCGGGCGGCCGTACAACTCCTGATTGAAGTAGTTGCCGAGTCTGCCGATGGCCTGGGCGAGCAGGATCGCCGGGGCGATCGCATCGCCAAAGGGCGGCACTCTGATACCGCGGGTACGACACCCGATCCACGCGCCGACGGCCCCGAGAATCACGGCGCCCCAGATTCCGAGACCACCGTCCCATATCTTCAGGACGTCGATCGGGCTCTTGCCGCCGCCGCCGAAGTAGATCTGCCAGTCGGTGAGGACGTGATAGATGCGGCCACCGATGAGGCCGAAGGGCACTGCCCAGATCGCGATGTCGAGGACCTCGCCGGGTTGCCCACCGCGGGCCACCCAGCGACGATCACCCCACCAGACCGCGACGATGATGCCGACGATGATGCACAAGGCATAGGCCCGCAGCGGCACCGGTCCGAGATGCCACACACCTTGGGGCGGACTCGGAATATAGGCGAGCAACGTCGTCGTCGGCGCGATCACGGTCACACCCTAGCCGACCACCGGGCACACACGATCGTGTGACCTGGGAACGTCATTCGCTGCGGAGTTCATCGGGGCGGACGCGGGTTGGCGACGCCGTCGGCGAGTTCACCGACGAGATCACGCAGTTGCGCCTGCCCGGCCTGGGCTGCGGTGACCAGCGCCGAGCCGACGATGACGCCGTCGGCGTACGAGGCGATCTGCGCGGCCTGCTCGCCGCTGCGAACGCCCAGCCCCACCCCGATCGGGATGTCACTGTGCTCACGGATTCGGGCACACAATTCGGGTGCGGCGTTCGACACGGCGCTGCGAGCACCGGTGACACCCATCGTCGAGGCGGCATACACGAACCCGCGACACGAATCGATGGTGTGGGCAAGCCGCTCCGGTGTCGACGACGGTGCGACGAGGTAGATGCGGTCGAGGCCGTGGGCGTCGGAGGCCTCGTGCCAGGCGTGACCTTCTTCGGGAATCAGATTGGGTGTGATCAGCCCCGCCCCGCCGGCCTCCGCGAGATCGGCGGCGAACCGATCGATGCCGTACCGCAGGATCGGGTTCCAGTAACTCATCACGACGGCCTGCCCACCGGCCTCGGTGATCGCGCGGACCGCGGTGAACACGTCGCGCACCCGGACCCCGTTGGCGAGGGCGAGGCCGGCGGCCTCCTGGATGGTCGGGCCGTCCATGACCGGATCGGAGTACGGCACACCGACTTCGATGATGTCGCAGCCGGCCTCGACCATCGTCGTGAAGGACTCGACCGAACCGCTGACCGTGGGATAGCCGACGGGCAGATAGCCGATGAGCGCGGCGCGGCCTTGCTCCCGGCATCGGGTGAACACCGGCGAGAGCCGTGACGAACCGGCGTGCCGGGCGGTGGTCGCGGTCATCGGCCCTCCCCTGTTTTCTCCGCGGCGGCCTCTTTCTCGGCGGCGGCCGATTCGCTTTGGCCCGCTTCGGTTTCCGATGGCGGCGGATCGAAGAGATGGAACCATTCGGCGGCGGTGTCGACGTCCTTGTCGCCGCGGCCGGACAGGCTGACGACGATGATGGGGGCGCCCGGGGTGCCGGCCTGGGCGCCGCGCGGCGATGTCCGGGCGAGCTCCTGGCCGAGCTTCAGGGCGCCGGCAACCGCATGCGCCGATTCGATCGCCGGAATGATGCCCTCGCGTCGGCTCAGGAGCGCGAGCGCATCCATCGCCTCGGTGTCGGTGATGGGCCGATATTGTGCGCGCCCGATGTCTTTGAGGTAGGCGTGTTCGGGACCGACCCCCGGGTAGTCCAATCCGGCTGAGATGGAATGGGATTCGATGGTCTGCCCGTCGTCGTCCTGCAGCAGGTAGGAGTAGGCGCCCTGGAAGGCACCGGGCGTTCCGCCGGTGAAGGTGGCCGCGTGCCGCCCGGTCTCCACCCCGTCGCCGGCCGCCTCGTAGCCGACCAGTCGCACGTCGGCGTCGTCGATGAACGGATGGAACACGCCGATCGCGTTCGATCCACCGCCCACGCACGCGACCACGGCGTCGGGCAGCCGCCCGGCCTGATCGAGGATCTGCGCGCGGGCCTCGAGTCCGACGATGCGCTGCAGGTCACGCACCAGCATCGGGAACGGATGCGGCCCAGCAGCGGTGCCAAAGCAGTAGTAGGTGTCATGGGCGTTGGTGACCCAGTCACGAAGCGCCTCGTTGATGGCGTCCTTGAGAGTGGCCGAACCGGTTTCCACGGCGATGACGGTGGCTCCGAGCAGTCGCATCCGCGCCACATTGAGGGCCTGGCGTTCGGTGTCGACTCGGCCCATGTAGACGATGCATTCCATGCCGAACAGTGCACAGCCGGTGGCGGTGGCGACCCCGTGCTGACCGGCGCCGGTCTCGGCGATGATGCGCGACTTGCCCATGCGACGGGCCAAGAGGAGTTGGCCGAGGACGTTGTTGATCTTGTGTGAACCGGTGTGGTTCAAGTCTTCTCGCTTGAGGAAGATCCGGGCACCACCGGCTTCGTCGCTGAGCCTGCCCGCCTCGTACAGCGGCGAGGGACGCCCGACGTAGTCACGCTGCAACCGGTCGAGTTCGCCCAGATACTCGTCGTCGGTGCGCATCTTCTCGTAGGCGGTGGTCACCTCGTCGATGACGGCCATCAGCGCCTCGGGCACATGCCGGCCACCGTAGACACCGAAATGGCCACCCGCGTCGGGTTCGAGGGAGGTGCGGGTCGCCACTCCCTGACTGGCCGTGGGCAGCTGGACCGGAGCGGCGGTGTCAGTGCCGCTGTTTTGCTGGTTCGTCACAGGACACCTCACTGCATCACGCATGCCAGCGGGATCGGCCGGAGCCGAAAACCACTGTCAGCGAACGGGTTTCGGACAGGACGGGTGGGTGCCGGCGGTGACCAGATCGGACACCGCGGTGCGGGGGTCGCCGCTGGTGACCAGTCCTTCGCCCACCAGGACAGCGTCGGCACCGGCACCGGCGAAGGCCAGCAGGTCGGCGGTGCCACGCACACCCGACTCGGCGACGCGAATCACCTTGGTGGGCAGCCCGGGAGCGATCCGGGAGAAGTTGTCGCGATCGACCTCGAGGGTCTTGAGATTGCGATTGTTGACGCCGACCACCGAGGCACCGGCGGCGAGCGCCCGGTCGGCTTCTTCCTCGGTGTGCACCTCGACGAGCGCGGTCATGCCGAGGCTCTCGGTTCGGTCGAGCAAGGCGGCGAGGACGTTCTGCTCGAGGGCGGCCACGATCAGCAGGATCATGTCGGCGCCGTGGGCCCGGGCCTCGTGGATCTGATACGGACCCACGATGAAGTCCTTGCGCAGCACCGGTATGTCCACCGCCGCGCGGACCGAGTCGAGGTCGGCGAGCGAACCCCGGAAACGTCGTTCCTCGGTGAGCACGCTGATGATGCGGGCGCCGCCCTGTTCGTAGGTGCGCGCGAGTTCGGCGGGATCGGGGATGACGGCGAGGTCGCCCCGCGAGGGACTCGCGCGTTTGACCTCCGCGATCACGCCGATACCGGGCAGGCGCAACGCCTCCATCACGTCCTTGGGTTCGGGCGCCTGGGCAGAGGCAGCCTTGACCGCCGCGTAATCGATGACCGCTTCGCGCGCGGCGACGTCGGCCTTGACTCCCTCGATGATCGAGTCGAGGATGTTCGGCGTGCTCACGACAGCTGGTTCCCTTTCGACGCTCCTGCCCTCGTCAGGGTAGTCCGGCATCGTTCTCGGCCCGTGCGCGGGTCCGTTGCGACCGATTCCCATCTCCGCCTCCGTCTCAGCGCGGCTCGGTCGGGTCGATCCCGGTGTCGAGCGCGTCCCACATCATGCGTTCGTTCACACCCGGTGAATCCGGCCCCGAAGAGTCCGGATTCGAAGGATCTGACCCGCCCGGATCCGGCTTCGCGGGATCCGAACCCGAGGAATCCGGGTCGCTGATGGCAGCGGTGCGTCGCTGATGCTCGGCGAAGAGTTCACGTTCGAGTTCCTCACGGCGGGCAGCCGGGGTCCGGTACTTGCTCGACATCCCGGCGCCCGATGCGGCGCGCAACAGCAGCACCGCGGCCGCGACGCAGCACACCGTGCCGATCAGGACGATGGCCGCCACCCAGCCGTTGGTGGTCGTCAGCCGGACCACGTAGCGGTCGGACAGGTCGATCGCGCGCGCTGCGTACATCGAGTCCTGACTACTCGTCAGCACCGACAACGCCGGGAATGCGGCGAGCAATCCGCCCGCGGCGACCAGGAGCGCCACCACCCGTAGTCCCCATCCGCGCAACGAGAAAGCGGCGAGGATGGCCGCCAGCAGTACCAGCGCCAACGGTGTGAGCCATGGACTCCAATCGGCGCCCTTGACCGGCATATAGCGGTCGGGCGACATGCCGTCGCCGGCGAACACCGTGGCCCACGTCAGCCTCGAGGACACCCAGAAGGCCAACGCGGCCAGTGCCAACAGGACTGCCGCGATCACCTTGATCCGGCGCGCCCGCGATGCCGAGGTCACGGCGTTGCCGGTCGGTCCGTCGGACGGTGGGTCGCCGGGTACGGCATCGGGTGTGGAGGGTCGATCAGTCACTGCCTTGTCCATCTCTGCATTCGGTGCCGCCCACTCGACGCATCGTCGAGGCGGCGGCGATCGCGTTGAGCACCGCGGTCGCCTTGTTGCGGGCCTCGTTGTACTCGTAATCCGGGTCGGAATCGGCGACCACCCCGCCACCGGCCTGAACATAGGCGCGGCCCTGCTTGACCAGGGCGGTGCGGATGGCGATCGCGGTGTCGGCGTTGCCGGCGAAATCGAGGTAGCCGACAATGCCGCCGTACAGGCCGCGCCGGGTGATCTCGTTCTGTTCGATCAGTTCCATCGCGCGCACCTTGGGCGCTCCGGTCAGGGTGCCCGCCGGGAAACAGGCGGCCACCGCGTCCAGGGCGTGCTTGTCGTCGCGCAACTCCCCCGACACCGTCGACACCAGGTGCATCACGTGGCTGTAGCGCTCGATGTGGCGGTAATCGCTCACCTTGACCGACCCAGGCCGGCACACCCGGCCGAGGTCGTTGCGGCCGAGGTCGACGAGCATCAGGTGTTCGGCATTCTCCTTCTCGTCGGCGATGAGTTCCTTGCCGAGGAGCTGGTCGTCTTCTTCGGTCGCGCCGCGCCACCGGGTTCCGGCGATCGGATGCGTGGTGGCCCACCGATCCTGCACGGTCACCAGCGCCTCCGGACTCGAACCGACGACGGTGTAGGGGTCGGCGTCGATGCCGGGGACGCGCAACAGATACATATACGGGCTCGGATTCGACGCGCGCAGCACCCGATAGATATCGAGGGGGTCGGCGTCGGTGTCCATCTCGAAGCGCATCGACGGCACGATCTGAAAGGCCTCGCCTGCCTCGATCTCGCCGACGAGGTCGCGCACGATCCGGTGATACTCCTCGCGTGAGCGCTGCACACGGTAATCGGGTGCGGGCTTGTCGAAATGCGAGACGGTCGACACCGCGGGCGCGGCGAGCGCCTCGGTCATCCGGTCCAGACGCGCGAGGGCGTCGGCGTATGCCTGTTCGGCGCGGTCGTCGGAGCCGTCCCAGTTGACGGCGTTGGCGATCAGCGTGATGGTGCCCTCGTGATGGTCCACCGCGGCCAGGTCGGTGGCCAGCAGCATCATCAGATCGGGAAGTTGCAGGTCGTCGGTGGTGGTGGCGGGCAACCGCTCGAGGCGACGAACCATGTCGTAGGCCATGAATCCGACGAAGCCGCCGGTCAGCGGCGGCATGTCGGGTAACGGGTCGGTGGCCAGCAGCATAAGCGACTCGGCCAGCACGGTCAGCGGGTCACCGTCGACCGGAGCGCCGCTCGGTACCGTCCCCCACCAGCTGGCCCGGCCGTCGACAACGGTGAGGGCCGACGGCGCACCGGCACCGATGAACGACCACCGCGACCAGCTGCGCCCGTTCTCTGCCGATTCGAGCAGAAAGGTACCGGCGCGGTCTCCGGCGAGTTTGCGGTACGCCGACAGCGGGGTCTCCGAGTCGGCCAGCACCTTGCGGGTCACCGGCACGACGCGGTGGTCGGCGGCCAGCTCGAGAAACTCGGCCAGCGTGGTGGTGGCCGATCCGGCGGCGTGCTCGTGGGTGGATGTGCTCATCCCAGAGGCTCGCCGCCGACGCCCCACTGCGTGCGCGGAATCTCGGTGATCGTCACCCACACCGAATCGGCGCTCTTGCCGGTCGCCCGCGCATAGGCCTCGGTCACCGCGGCGATCGTCTCGCGTTTCACCCGGTCGGAAAGCCCGGGGGTCTGCGAGATCTGGATCAATGGCATGACTCCTCGCCACCTTTCATCGAATGAGCGTCGGTCCCGATTCTCCCAGGTTCGCTCCGGCAGCTGCTATCCGGCACCGACGGCGTCGGGTTCGGCGAACGGCAGCGACGGGGTGTCGAAGCAACTGTGGTTGCCGGTGTGGCACGCCGCGCCGACCTGGTCGACGATCAGCAGCACGGTGTCGCCGTCGCAGTCCAGCCGCGCGTCGCGCACGTATTGCGTGTGGCCGCTGGTGTCACCTTTGACCCAGTACTCCTGCCGCGACCGCGAATAGTAGGTCGCGCGGCGGGTGGCCAGCGTGCGTTCGAGGGCGGTGTCGTCCATCCACGCCACCATCAGCACCACGCCGGTGTCGCGTTCCTGCGCGACAGCGGCGAACAGGCCATCGGCGTTGCGTTTGAGCCGTCCGGCGAGTTCTGGGTCGAGTGCCATGGGTCATACCTCCATCGGGGAGACGCGCGAGGCGTCGGCCACCGGGGTGTCGCGTGCCGTGCGCACGGTGATGCCCTGGGCGGCCATCGAGTCCTTGACCTCACCGATCGTGAGTTCGCCGAAGTGGAACACCGATGCCGCGAGCACTGCGTCGGCGCCCGCGGTCACCGCAGGCGCGAAGTGCTCGACCGCGCCGGCGCCGCCACTCGCGATGACCGGTACGTCGACCGCCGCGCGCACCGCGCGCAGCATGCCGAGGTCGAATCCCTGCTTGGTGCCGTCGGCATCCATCGAGTTCAGCAAGATCTCGCCGACGCCGAGTTCTTGTCCGCGCCTTGCCCATTCGACGGCGTCGATACCGGTCCCCCGACGCCCACCGTGTGTGGTGACCTCCCAGCCCGACGCGGTGGGCTCGGCGTCGGCGGGAACGGTGCGGGCATCCACCGAGAGCACGATGCACTGCGAACCGAAGCGTCGGCTCATCTCGGCGAGCACCTCCGGTCGCGCAATGGCCGCGGTGTTGACACTCACCTTGTCGGCACCGGCCCGCAGCATGGCGTCGATGTCGGCGACCGCGCGGATGCCGCCACCCACGGTGAGCGGGATGAAGATCTGCTCGGCGGTACGACGCACGACCTCGAGCATGGTGGCGCGGCCCGAACTCGAGGCGGTGACGTCGAGAAAGGTCAGCTCGTCGGCGCCCTCGGCGTCATAGCGTGCGGCCAGCTCCACCGGGTCACCCGCATCGCGCAGATTCTGGAAGTTGATCCCCTTGACGACGCGCCCGTCGTCGACGTCGAGGCAGGGTATGACGCGCACGGCCAGGGTCATCGGTTGTTCTCCTCGGGACGGGACGGGCTGCCGGTCGGGTCCGACCGCGGGTGCGACGGCGGGTGACCGGTGGACTCGACCGACCAGTCGTCGCCGATCACCTCCTCCACAACGGCCATGACCTCGGAATGAATTCCACGGGCACCGGCGACCAGGGACGGCGAGTCGACCGTCCAGCGCCGTCCGGACAGATCGGTGGCCACCCCGCCGGCCGCACGGACGAGCGCGGCCCCGGCCGCGTTGTCCCACGGATGCCGGCCGAAGGCGATCGATGCGCCGAACGTGCCCGACGCCGCGAATGCCATGTCGACGCCGGTGCTGCCGGTCATCCGGAGCCGGGCGACACGCGTGGACAGTGCGCGGATGAGGTCGGCGCGACGCGCCCCCGGATACCTTCCGCCGTGCCCGGCGTTGAACGGGCCGAACCCGATCGCGTTCTGCGCCAACGTGGTCGGGCGTGGGAGAGCCACCGGCTCCCCGTTGCACAGCAGCGGCGAGTCGAGATGGCCGGCGAAACGCTTGCCCGACAACGGAAGCCACGTGAGACCGAGCACGCTCTCACCGTCGGCGAGCAACGCCAGCAAGATGCCGGTCAGCGGCACGCCCGCCGAATAGTTGAAGGTGCCATCGATCGGGTCGAGCACCCATACCACGCCCTCACCGACCGGCGGCCCACCGAATTCCTCGCCGTGCACCCCGAATCCGGTGCGTTGGGAGAGCTCGTCGCCGATGCGCCGCTCGAGGTCGAGGTCGATCTGGGTGGCGAAGTCGGTGTCGCCCTTGCGAACCGCGCTCGGCGCACCGAGCCCGGCGATGAAGTGGTCACTGACGCCGTCGAGGATGCCCCCGGCCACATTCAGCAGCCGGGGCAGGTCCAGGTCGGCGGCGGGGGTCACCGTCCGCTGACCGCCGACAGTGCCTCGGGCAGCGTGAACCGTCCCGCGTAGAGCGCCTTGCCCACGATGGCGCCCTCCACTCCGCTGTCGACGAGACCGGCGATGGCGACCAGATCGTCGACGGCCGACACTCCGCCGGAAGCGACGATCGGCGCATCGGTGGCCGCGGCGACCTCGGCGAGCAGGTCGAGGTTCGGACCGCCGAGTGTTCCGTCCTTGGAGACGTCGGTGACGACGTAGCGTGCGCAGCCGTTGCCGTTGAGTCGTTCGAGGACCTCCCACAGGTCGCCGCCGTCGGTGACCCAGCCGCGTCCGCGCAGCCGGTAAGAGGTGCCCTCGCGGATGACGTCGAGCCCGACGGCGATGCGGTCGCCGTACTTGTCGATCGCGCGGGCACACCACTGCGGGTTCTCGAGGGCGGCGGTGCCCAGGTTCACGCGGGTGCAGCCGGTGGCCAGCGCCGCCTCGAGGGAGTCGTCGTCGCGAATGCCCCCGGACAGTTCGACCTTCACGTCGAGTTCGCCCACCACCCCGGCCAGCAACTCACGGTTGTCGCCGCGTCCGAACGCGGCATCGAGGTCGACGAGGTGAATCCACTGTGCGCCGTCGTTCTGCCAGGCCAACGCGGCCTCGCGCGGCGACCCGTAGGACGTCTCCGTGCCGGCGGCACCCTGCACCAGACGCACGGCCTGACCGTCGGCCACATCGACGGCGGGCAGGAGTTCGAGGGTTGTTCCCATGGGGTTCGGCGGGTCCTTTCGGGTTGTCGACCGTACGGTCGGCGGGTCAGCGCGTCGGGGGATTCATGCCACGCTGGGCACGCAATGCGCGTTCGGCCTTGCCGATCAGCCGCTTCGACGTCACCCCGATCGCGGTGATCATCAACGCGACGCTGATCAGTGCGGCGACGAGTCCGGCGATCGGGCTCCACCTGGCCAGGGCCAGGATAATCGGGATAGAGATGAGCAGGACGATCACACCTGCGCCGAGTACGAACAGCACGAACCGACCGTAGGAGAACTGATACTCGGCGTCGCCGCCCGGATGCCCGCCGGGTGCGGCACCCCCGGAAGACCCGGGCGAAGAGGTCACGACAGGCTCCCGATCCAGTTGCTCAGCAGCTGCGCCCCCGCGTCACCGGACTTCTCCGGATGGAACTGGGTGGCGCTCAGCGGTCCGTTCTCCACCGCGGCCAAGAACTTGCCGCCATAGTCGGCCCAGGTCAATTGCGGCGCCCGCAGTGCGGTGCCCTCGTTGTCCATATCCCAGGACTGTGCGGCGTAGGAGTGCACGAAGTAGAACCGGGTCTGGTCATCGAGTCCGGCGAACAGCACCGAGTCGTCCGGGGCGTCGACGGTGTTCCAGCCCATGTGCGGCAGCACCGGCGCCGGCAACCGGGTGACCGCGCCCGGCCACTCGCCGCAGCCGTCGGCCTCCACCCCGAACTCGACTCCCTGCTCGAAGAGGATCTGCATGCCGACGCAGATGCCGAGCACCGGCCGGCCGCCGGCGAGGCGACGGCCGATGAGGCGGTCGCCCTTGACCGCGCGCAGACCCTCCATGCAGGCGGCGAACGCCCCGACGCCGGGTACCACGAGCCCGGTCGCGTTGAGTGCGGCGTCGAAATCGCTGGTGACGTTCACCTGCGCTCCGGCCCGCTCGAGCGCACGCTGGGCCGAGCGCAGATTGCCCGATCCGTAGTCGAGGACGACGACGTCTGGGCTGGTCACGTCCGGGCTCATAGGGCACCTTTTGTCGACGGCACACCCGAGACGCGTGGATCCGGCTCGGTGGCCTCCCGGAGTGCTCGGGCCACGGCCTTGAACTCGGCCTCGGTGATGTGGTGGGGGTCGCGTCCGTAGAGCACCCGCACGTGCAGGGCGATGCGGGCGTTGAGCGCGATCGACTCGAAGACGTGGCGGTTGATCACCGTGGCGTAGGGCACGCCCGGATGGCCGCCGATCACCGCGGTGAGCAGATGCTCCGGTTCGCCGCTGTGGACGCAGTACGGCCGGCCGGAGACGTCGACCACCGCGTGCGCCAGGGTCTCGTCCATCGGGATGTAGGAGTCGCCGAAGCGCCGGATGCCCTTTTTGTCTCCGAGTGCCTGCGCCAATGCCTGACCGAGGACGATCGCGGTGTCCTCGATGGTGTGGTGCCCTTCGACCTCGAGATCGCCCTGCGCCTGGACGGTGAGGTCGAAGCTGCCGTGCGCCCCGAAGGCGGTCAGCATGTGGTCGAAGAAGGCGATGCCGGTGGAGATGTCGGTGCGGCCGGTGCCGTCGAGGTTCAGCTCGACCGCGATCGACGACTCCTTGGTCGTGCGTTCGATCTTGGCGATCCGCGGTGACGAGGCGGTCGTTGCGCTCGAATCCTGTGTGGTGGTCACTTACCCATTCTCCAGATCGGTGGCGGCGAGTCGACGGCTGACGTCGAGGAAGGTGTCGTTCTCGTCCGGCAGGCCGATGGTCACCCGCAGGTATCCGGGTATCCCGACATCGCGGATGAGGACCCCCTCGTCGAGGTAACGCTGCCAGGAGGCCTGCGCATCGGCGAATCGCCCGAACAGCACGAAATTGGCGTCGGAATCGATCACCTCGAATCCGGCGGCGGCGAGGGCGCCGACGACCCGCTTGCGTTCGGCGACGATGTGCGCCACCCCCGCCAAGGTGTCGTCGCCGTGCCGCAGCGCCGCCCGCGCGGCGGCCTGGGTGAGAACCGACAGGTGATATGGCAGTCGGACCAGTTGCAGCGCGTCGACGATGGCCGGTGCGGCGGCCAGGTATCCGAGGCGGCCTCCGGCGAAGGCGAAGGCCTTGCTCATGGTGCGGCTGACGACCACCTTGGCCGGGAACTCATCGATCAGCTCGGCGGCACTGGGTTGCTCGGAGAACTCGGCGTAGGCCTCGTCGACGATGACGATCCCCGGCGCGGCGTCCACGATGGCCCGCAGCCCCGCATTCGGTATCGACGCACCGGTCGGGTTGTTGGGCGAGGTGACGAACACGACGTCGGGCCGGCGGGCGCCGATCTCGCCGACGGCGTAATCGACGTCGAGCGAGAAGTCGGCGTTACGCTTGGCCTCCAGCCACGTCGTGGTGGTGCCGTCGGAGATGATCGGGTGCATCGAATAGCTCGGCACGAAACCCAGTGCACTGCGCCCCGGGCCGCCGAAGGCCTGCAACAACTGCTGCAGGATCTCGTTGGAACCGTTTGCTGCCCAGAGGTTCTCCACCGAGAGCCCGACACCTGTCGCGCGCGTCAGGTACTCGGCGAGTTCGGTGCGCAACGCGATCGCGTCCCGATCGGGATAGCGGTGCAGGTCGGCTGCGGCGACCCGCACGGACTCGGCGACGTCGGCGACCAGAGCCGGCGACGGCGGATGCGGATTCTCGTTGGTGTTGAGAATCACCGGAACCTTCAGTTGCGGTGCGCCATAGGGACTCTTGCCACGCAGGTGTTCGCGCAACGGCAGCGCGTCGACACCGATCGACGCTCCGGGAACCCGTTGCCCGCTCACCGCGGTCACTTCCGTACCTCGCCGGCGAACCGCCGGCTGACCGCATCGCCGTGTGCCGGCAGGTCTTCGGCCTGGGCGAGGGTCACGACCTTGTCGGCGACGTCACGCAACGCGGCCTCGTCATAGTCGATGACGTGGACACCTTTGAGGAATGTCTGCACCGACAGCCCCGAGGCGAACCGGGCCGAACCCGACGTCGGCAGAACGTGATTGGAGCCCGCGCAGTAATCGCCGAGACTCACCGGGGCGTAGTTGCCGACGAAGATCGCACCCGCGTTGTGCACACGGTCGGCCACTGCGGCGGCGTCTCGCGTCTGGATCTCCAGGTGCTCGGCGGCATAGGCGTCGACGACCGCCAGACCGGTGTCGAGATCGTCGACGAGGACGATCCCGGACTGCTTGCCCCTCAAGGCAGTTGCCACCCGCTCGCGGTGTTTGGTCTGGGCCACCTGCGATTCCAGGGCGGTGTCGACCGCGTCGGCGAGTGCGACACTGTCGGTGACCAGTACCGACGCCGCGAGCACGTCATGCTCGGCCTGCGAGATGAGGTCGGCGGCAACGAGTTCCGGTACCGCGGACTCGTCGGCGAGAATCGCGATCTCGGTCGGGCCGGCCTCGGAATCGATGCCCACCACCCCGCGGCAGAGTCGCTTGGCGGCGGTCACGTAGATGTTGCCGGGTCCGGTGATCAGGTCGACGGGATCGAGCACCGCCCCCGGTGTCTCGGCGGCGTCGGTGTCGGTTCCGCCATAAGCCAACAGGGCGATGCCTTGCGCGCCGCCGACCGCCCACACCTCGTCGACTCCTAGCAGCGCGCACGCTGCGAGGATGGTCGGGTGGGGCCAGCCACCGAAATCCTTCTGCGGCGGCGAGGCCACCACCAGCGAGCCGACCCCTGCCGCCTGAGCCGGTACGACGTTCATGATCACCGATGACGGATACACGGCATTGCCGCCGGGCACGTACAGACCGACCCGGCGGACCGGAATCCACTTCTCACTGACGACGCCGCCGTCGACGACCTCCGTGCGGGTCGTCTCCCGGCGTTGGTCGGCGTGCACGGCGCGGGCGCGGGTGATCGATTCGCGCAGCGCGGCGGTGATGGCCGGATCGAGCGCGGCGAGCGCGTCGGCGATCATGGCGGTAGGCACATGCACCGAGGTGGGACGCACGCCGTCGAAGCGCTCCCCATACTCCAGCGCCCCGGCGGTCCCCTGTTCGGCGACCGCATGAACCACCGGCGCCACCGTGTCGAGAACGGCGTTGACGTCGGTGCCCCCGCGGGGCAGCGCGCGACGCAGTTCGGCGAGCGTCGGGGTGCTACCGCGCAGGTCGGTTCGGGCGAGCATGGTCTCTCCTGGTCGGGGTGCGGGAATTGACGTGTCCAGGATACGGGGCTGGGGCCACCCGATTTCACCTGCACCTCGCGCGCGCGTCCCGTCAACTCGGAGACGAATCCATTACGCGACGCTAACGGATTGCGGTTCTCGCCGCATCTGCCCCACCGGCGGCGAATATGCTCGCGGCGACTCACGAGCCGAGTCACCGATCCGATCACACGCCGCCACCGGTCGGTATGGGCGGGTGCCCGGGGGTTCTTCGCCGGCAAGCGGGTCACCGCGGTGTTCTCCATCGGCGGGCGGGCATCGATGTTCACCGACTGGCAGAACGGCGATCGGGATCTCGGCCGCAACAAGTGGCGGACCTACCTCCCCCACGAGCTGCCGGCGATCATCGACCGGACGTTCCACACCAACGGCGTCAACGCCATCACCGGCGTGTCGATGTCGGGCGGCCCCGCGCTCGCGATCGCCGAACCGGCACCCCGACTGTATCGGGCCGTGGCCTCGTACAGCAGCTGTCCCGGAACCACCGACCCGGTCGGTCTCGGCGCAGTGGCCGCCGTCGTCACCCGAGGCGGCGGGAACGTCCTGCACATGTGAGGGCTGCCCGGAAGCCGGCCCCAGGGCTCACACTCGTGGGGACTGTTCGCGGCGGACCTGCGTGCCTCCTGGCCGGTGATCGGCGCCGCGATCGGGGCGTGAGCGTCACCGCGCCGGCCGCTTTCGTGGGCCGAAGCCCTATGAAGTTCTCAAGGTACGGTTGCGGTCCCGGCTGGCCGGGTTCGGGGTCGGGAAGTCTTGTGGGCAGGCCTGTTTCAGGCGGCGAGTGTCAGCAACCCGGAGTCAGGCGGCGTCGTCAAGGTGCAGGGTGCGCCGGTTGTAGGCGGGTTGTGGTCGTCGTTTGGGGTCGACGGTGGCGGGTGGGATGAGCCAGGGGTGTCGGTCGAAGCCCATCACCACATCCCACCCTCTGTCGTGGACGTCGTGGTGGCAACTGGTGCACAGCAGGCAGCCGTTGTCGACGTCGGTGGGGCCACCGTCGGCCCAATGCTTGAGGTGGTGGCTCTGGGTGCGCGAGGCGGGTGCACCACACTTCACGCAGCACTCGTCGCGGAGGATGAACGCTTTGCGTTGGGCGTTGGTGAACAATCGTTTACGGCGTCCGAGTTGTAGGGGTGCTTGTTCGTCGTCGAGGATGGCGACGGTCAGTTGGGCGTCACACGTCAATGTGGTGGCGAGTTGGTCGGTGACCGGCCCCATGTGTTGCAGCGCGGATCGGTCGGGCTGTTCGGCGTTGAGTGTCAAAAGCACGTCATACCGCGAGGTCGTCGACACCGTGTCGTCGGCGAGTCCGCGCGCGGCGGCTTCCAACAGTGTTTCGAGTGCGTCGGCTTGGCGTTGCCGGACCGTGCGCGGGTCGTGGGAGCCGTCGGGTCGGGGTGTGGGGGCGGACAGCGATTCGATGGTGGTGCACAGCTTTTCGCCGACACTCACGTCGAGATCGGCACGTACATCGAGGCGGCCGTCGCTGGTTGTGGCGAGGGTGACGCTGTTGAGGGAACGATCTTCGGCAGCGGGTGCGCCGCCGGTGTCGTCGGCGAGGAGGTTGCCGAGTTGGCGTGCGTGCTTACCGATTTCGGCTGGACTCATACCCGACAACGCTTGGGACACCAACGCGCGGGTGTGATCGCGGCGTTGTTCGGGGGTGACGGGTTCGCCGGCGCGGGATTTGATGTGGCCGAGTCCGAGGACGATGGCGTCGGCGTGGTCGAGGGATATCGCACCGTCGACGGTATGTGTGCGGAGGCCGTCGATGCCTGTGGTGGTGCCGACGCGGACGAGTCGGCCGGCAACAGCGAGGGCGATTCCCATGGTGATCAACAGTTGTCGTACCGAACGGCCTTGGGGTGCGGTCATCTTGAGGCGGTCGAACTCGCCGGTCAGGGTGGCCGCGTAGTGATCGAGCATGTTGCGCAAGACGATCAGCTGCTGCATCGCCGCGAACGCCTCTCGGGAGGTGATATCCGCACGGAAGGTCCGGTCGTCGAGTTGGGCGATGAGACCCGCAAACAGCTCAGCCGAAAGCTCCGCGGAATGAGTGGTGTCGTCGATCATGAATTCCCCCTGGATGATCTTGCGATGATCCCAGTATGGCAGAAGAATTGCTCGAAGAGGGGGTGGAGGAAGATTAATCCACGAGGGCTGCAATACCTTTCGTCCCATCAGTGAACGATTGCCACATCAGTGAACGCCTTCCTCAGCGTGAACAGAAGTCAGGTCGCCAGTATCGTCGGCGACCATTGTTGCTACTCCTGACCCACCGGGCGCCAAAATCGAATACCTGGATTTTGGGCTCGCCGAGGTCACCGGGACCGCATTGCAGTGGAATTGGTCCAGCGGGCCGATCTTTATCACGGATCCTGTGGACTCGACTCGACGGATCTCATCGATCGATCCCAAGGGTCCGGGCATTACGCTGCGCTGCCCGCCAGCGGTCAACTCGCCCGCCACGCATCGCCTGTGCGATCCAGCCCGTTGGCGCTCCCCCGACGCCGACGCTCCGGCCCCGCACCGGACTACGGGATATCCAACCCCAGATCGAGCACGGTCACCGAATGGGTGAGCGCCCCGACGGCGAGGTAGTCGACGCCGGTGCGGGCGTATTCGGCGGCCTGATCGAGGTGCAGACCGCCCGACGACTCCAGCCTCGTCTCCGGCGAGCGAGAGTTGCGGCGCTGCACCGCAATCTGCGTTGCCCACGGCTCGAAGTTGTCGAGCAATACCAACTGCGGTGCGAGCGCCAGCACCTCGTCGAGTTGCTCGAGCGAATCGACCTCGACCTCGACCGGTAGATCCGGTGCGGCCGCGCGGACCGCCTCGAGTGCGGCACCGACCGAACCTGCGGCAGCGACGTGGTTGTCCTTGATGAGTGCGGCGTCACCGAGCCCCATGCGGTGGTTGACCCCACCACCGGCCCGCACCGCATACTTCTGCAGAGATCGCATGCCGGGCAGAGTCTTTCGCGAGTCACGGATCTTTGCGTCGGTGCCGGAGACCGCGTCGACCCACGCCGCGGTGGCGGTCGCGATCCCGGAGAGGTGACACAGCAGATTCAGTGCGGTGCGCTCGGCGGTGAGCAGCGCCGCGGTCGGAGCGTGCACCGTGAGCACCGAATCGCCGGGCGCCACGCGCGTGCCATCGGCTGTCACCGCGGCGACCTCGTAGGCACCGTGGCCGATCACCTCGTCGAAGACGGCCAGCGCCACCGGGATTCCGGCGACGACGCCGTCTGCGCGGCTGACGATGGCGGCGTCGGTGGTCGCGTCGGCGGGCACCGTGGCAGCCGTGGTGACGTCGGGGCCGAAGCGCAGATCCTCGTCGAGGGCGGTCCGGATCAGCCCCCGGATCTCGTCGGTGATCGCCAGGTCGAGTGCACCGGTCGTGGTTTGTCCGACGAATGCGGCATTCATCGGGTCACTCTCCCGAACCCGGGTTGCCGATCGCGATCATCCGCTCGACACTCTGACGTGCCCGCGCCGCGACGTCGTCGGCCACGAACACCTCATCCCGCCCCTCGCGCAGTGCCCGCAAGAGCGCGGCAGGGGTGATCATCTTCATGTAGGGGCAGGACGCACGGTCGTTGACCGCCTGGAAGTCGATTCCGGGCGCGGCCTTGCGCAACTGATGCAGCATGCCGATCTCGGTGGCGACCAGCACCTGCGTGGCGCCAGTCGTGCGGGCCGCGTCGATCATGCCGCCGGTGGAGAGGATCTTGACGCGGTCGTCGGCCACCGCTCCCTCCCCGGCGAGATAGAGCGCAGATGTGGCGCAACCACACTCGGGGTGGATGAACAGGTCGGCATCGGGGTGGGCGTCGGCCTGCGCGGTCAGCTCGTCGCCGTTGATCCCGGCGTGGACATGGCACTCGCCGGCCCAGATGTGGATGTTGTCGCGGCCTGTCTCGCGTTTGACGTGCGCGCCGAGGAACTGATCGGGCAGGAAGAGCACGTCACGGTCGGGATCGATGGAGGCGACCACGTCGACGGCGTTGGACGAGGTGCAGCAGATGTCGGTGAGCCCCTTGACCTCCGCGGTCGTGTTGACATACGACACGACGACGGCGTCGGGGAACTCAGCCTTCCACGCCCGCAGCTCGTCGGCGGTGATCGAGTCGGCCAGTGAGCAGCCTGCACGCTCATCCGGGATGAGGACGCGTTTGTCGGGACTCAGGATCTTGGCGGTCTCGGCCATGAAATGCACACCGCAGAAGACGATCTCGTCCGAGTCGACCTCGGCGGCGATCCGCGACAGCGCGAGCGAATCACCGACATGGTCGGCGACATCCTGGATCGCCGGCAGTTGATAATTGTGGGCCAGCAGGGTGGCGTTGCGGGCTCGGGCGAGGCGACGGACCTCCTCGGCCCATTCGGCGGTCGGCTCGACACCGCTGTATCCACCGGGTCCGTCGACCCAGTGCACGTCGGCCGGCGCGGACGCCGTCGCGCCGGCAGTGATGCGGTCGCTGGTGATGCTCATCTACCACTCCGTCCTTCATGCCGCCCGGGCATCGCGCTCGTGGCGCGGGCTCTATTCCGAGGCCGGTTTTCGTCTGCTGGTCGAAAACCTGGTGACCATCGTAACACCGCCGCCGGCGCGGACATTCCGCCGCGAAGCGAGTAGTTCCAAGCACATTCCAAGTAGTCCACTACGCGTTTGCCGAAAACTCATCGCCCGTAGCGTTCCGTTTGCATCGCTGCTCCACCCCTCACCTGCACCTTCACAGGAGGCCGACCCTCATGACCGCAAGCCTGCCCACCACCGCCGACATCACGAATCCCGTGATCCCGGCAGTTCCACCACGTCCCGTCATCGCGGTGCGGCGCACCTACTCCACTCCTCTGCAAGCCGTTCGCCGCCGACAAGAGGCACTCGAACGACTCGCCGCCCGACGCAGCGTTCCTGCAGCTCCTCCGCGACCGGTCACGCTGCGCGCGGTGACACCGGCGGCACCGCCGGAAACCCCCACATATCCCGCGGTGCCGCTCACCTCCCGCGAGATCGAGGTTCTGCGTACCTGGCTGTTGGTCGATTCCAAATCCGAGGCGGCGAGTGGCCTGCACATCTCCGTCGGAACGGTCAACACGCACCTTGCGCGGATTCGCAACAAGTACGCGCAGGCCGGTCGCACCGCACGCACCAAGGCCGCACTCGTCGCGCGCGCCATCCAGGACGGACTCGTGGTACTCGACGAGCTCTGAGCACTCGGCCCACCACATTTTCTGCGCCAAGCGATCTCAGCGCAGATCTCACATGGGAGGGCGCAACGTGGCAAATTCGTCGGTGACCCGAATCTCTTTGTCCGCGAAGGCATACAACGCCGGCGGCCGGCCCCCGGATCGGCCGGTTCGCCCGAGGGTGCCCGTGGCCATGACGACACCACGACGACTGAGGATACGCAACAGATTGGTGGTGTCGACCCGGTAGCCGAGGGCAGCGCCATAGATCTCCGAGAGCTCCGACATCGGGAATCTGGCGGGCGCGAGCGCGAACGCGATATTGGTGTACGACAGCTTCGCGGCCAGCCGCAACCGGGCCTTGGTGATGACCTCACCGTGATCGAAAGCGAGCGCGGGCAGCGCGTCGACGGGATGCCAGTCGCCGCGGTCGGGCACGGTATTTCGTGCGTCACTGGGCACCAGCCCCACATACGTCGACGCGATCGTACGAAGCGCGGGCACGCGGTCCGGTGCGGAGAACACCGCGAGTTGTTCGAGATGTGCGAGCTCCCCGAGGTCGAGTCTGCCTGCGACGATCTGGCGCGCACTCGTCTCCAGGGTCTCCCCCGGTACGACGTCACCGCCGGGCAGACACCACCGGCCGCCCTCGTCGGGTGCCAGCAACACACAGAGCTCGGGCGCGCCGGCGCCGATACCGCGAACCCGGAACACCGCGGTCAGGACCTCGACCCGCACACTCGACGTGGACGCCGCATCGGACCCGGAGGCAGGCGAGGGCGAGGGCATGGCGTCGATTGTATGGGTGCACCCCGCACGGTTCACCCGGGCGACGTTTTTGGTCAGTGGCCTTGCCCGGGCAATCCCGGAGCCGCAGGCAACGGCGCCTCGGCCACTTCCGGCGGGGCGTCGCCGACCCCGAGGTCGCCATGGCGACTGACGAGTGCGAGCACCAGGTAGACCAGCGTCGCGGCCAAGGGCGCGCAGACCACCAGAGCCCATGCACCGCTGGGGGATCCGCGCGTCGCCCCGTCAAGCCACAGGTCGGGTGCGGCCCGGAAGCTCTGGCCGACCGAGAAAGAATCCGGGTCGGGGAATCGGCGGGCGGCCATCAGCGTGCCCGCCCACCCGGCGATGCCCGAACCGACAACGGTGGACACCAACACGACCCCGTAACCGGGCAGCCCACGCCAGGCCGACGCCACGATCCAGACCAGCACGGCCGCGATCGCGCCGTAACCGAGCATGACGAACGCAAAGGCCGACACCCCGGCAATACTGTCGACGGCGATGACACGCGTGTAGCCCTTGACAGCCGTCATCGCCGGAGTGAGAACCGCCCACACACCGCCCGCGACGACTCCGAGGACCACGACGACCACAGCCGCGGCGACCAGGATCGCCGGCGTGCGATGCGGCAGGCGCGTTCGGGTCGGCGCGGTCACCGGTGACCCGATCGGGAGGAGTCGACGCCACCGTGGCGTGAGCACCGGGCATCCCACCCGTCGGGGCGGACCTGCACCACCATCCGCCGCCCGCATTGGCCGCAGAACCGTGGCGGCTCCAGCCCCAGCCGGGCCGCGGGGGGTATGGCCTCGGGTGACTGGATCTCGAGCTCGATACCGGTGTAGACGCCGTAACGGCAGGGCGGATCCAGCGGTCCCGGGATCGGCGGCGTGCCCGTACCCGTCGCGTCTGCCGTCGCTGCGGTTGACCTCATCACTCCACTCACCCTGCGAGCCTAACCACTTGTGCCGTGTCCCCGGTCGTCGTGCGCGTCAGATGCTGTCGTTGAGCGCCTTGATCGGCATCGACAGATCGTTGAGCAGGTCGAGATCGTCCTCGGCCGGCCGGCCCAGCGTGGTCAGATAGTTGCCGACGATGACGGCGTTGATGCCACCGAGGATGCCCTGTTTCGCGCCGAGATCACCGAGAGTGATCTCGCGGCCGCCGGCGAACCGCAAGATGGTGCGCGGCAGCGCCAGCCGGAAGGCGGCCACGGCCCTGAGTGCCTCGGCGGCGGGCAAGACGTCGAGATCGCCGAATGGAGTGCCCGGTCGCGGGTTCAGGAAGTTCAGCGGGACCTCGTCGGGTTCGAGGGCGGCGAGGTCGGCGGCGAACTCGGCGCGCTGTTCGAGGCTCTCCCCCATGCCCAGGATGCCACCGCAGCAGACCTCCATGCCCGCATCGCGCACCATGCGCAGGGTGTCCCAGCGTTCCTCCCAGGTGTGGGTCGTCACGACGTTCGGGAAGTGGCTGCGCGCGGTCTCGAGATTGTGGTTGTAGCGGTGCACGCCCATCTCGGCGAGCGCATCGACCTGCTCCTGGGTGAGCATGCCCAGGCTGCAGGCGATCTGGATGTCGACCTCGTTGCGGATGGCCTCGATGCCCGCAGCGACCTGCGCGAGCAGCCGCTTGTCGGGTCCGCGTACCGCGGCGACGATGCAGAACTCGGTGGCGCCGGTCTTGGCGGTCTGCTTGGCGGCCTCCACGAGCGACGGGATGTCGATCCAGGCACTGCGCACCGGTGAGGCGAAAAGGCCCGACTGCGAACAGAAGTGGCAGTCCTCAGGGCACCCGCCGGTCTTGAGGGAGATGATTCCCTCGACCTCGACCTCGGGACCGCACCAGCGCATGCGGACGTCGTGGGCCAATTGCAGCAGTTCGGTGAGCCGGTCGTCGCCGAGCCGGAGCACACGGAGCACCTGGTCGCCGGTGAGCGGCTCGCCGCGTTCGAGAACCTGCGTGCGCGCGAGGGCGAGGATGTCGTCGGTCGCCGTATCGGCTCGTGTGGTGACGGTCTGTTCGGGTGCCTGGGTCATGGGAGAACTCCTTGCTGGGTCGTGGCGGGCTGGGTCGTGGCGGGCTGGGTCGTGGCGGGCTGGGGCTGGGTCGGTGCTCCCGAGGCGGGGGCGAGGGTCGCAATCCACCCGGCGTCGAACCATCCGGGTGCAGCGCGGGTGAAGGCGGCACGGTCGCGTCGTGCGGCGCCGGCGGGCAGCGCGCCGACGACCGGTACGCCGGTCAGCCGGGGCAGGTCCTCGAGGTTGCAACGCATCGCGAGATCCGGTGTCTGCGGCCAGGATCCGATCACGAGTCCGGCCGGCGTCAAGCCCGCCGACCGGATGGCACGCACGCTCAGCTCGGCATGATTGAGAGTGCCCAGATCCGGCGCGACGACGACGAGGACCGCCGCCGAGAGTGCGGTCGCGACATCGAGGATCGTGTGGCCGGGACCCAGTCGCACCAGTACCCCGCCGGCACCCTCGACGATGGTCATCTGGTGCTGCGCAGCGAATCCGGCGATCCGGCGGTGCACGTCTCCGGGATCTGCCTGGGCCAGGCCGGCATGACGGGCGGCGGTCTCGGGAGCCAGCGGGTCGGGGTAGCGGACGCATTCGAGGGTCGGCAGATTCCCGGCGAGTGCGGTGACGGTCGCGAGGTCACCCGGCTCCTGCGGGCCGACCCCGGTCTGCATCGGCTTGCACACCGCGACGTCGGTGCCGCGGGCGGCGAGGGCCGCCGCGAGCGCGGCGGTGACGATCGTCTTGCCGACATCGGTCGAGGTGCCGGTCACTACGAGCGTAGAACCGGAAACCTGTGGTGGCCCGGTGTGCGTGCGCGTCACCTCGCCCCCACTTCACCCAAGGCGGCGCCCACCACGTCGGCAGCGCGGTCGACGGTGGCGGCGTCGAGGTCGGCGCGCATCGTCAGCCGCAGCCGCGAGGTGCCCGCCGGCACCGACGGCGGACGGAAACATCCGACGAGTACCCCCCGGGCCCGGCACGCGGCGGCGGCGGCGACCGCCCGTTGCGGGTCGCCGAGAATCACCGACAACACCGCGGAGGTCTCCGGTGATCCGTCCGGCCCGGTCGGCAGGTCGACGCCCAATCGGTGGGCCATGCGAAGGACGTTGTGGCGCAGCCTTTCCGGGATCTGCGGATCGGCGCGCAGGACGCCGAGCGCAGCGCGCGCCGCACCGACTGCGGCCGGATTGAGCCCGGTGTCGAAGATGAAGGTGCGGGCCCGATCGATGAGGTGATCGCGCAGCACCGTCGGACCGAGCACGATACCGCCCTGGGCGCCAAGGGATTTCGATGCGACGGCGGTGACCACGAGGTCGGGCGCACCGGACAGGCCGGCGTCGGCGACGACCCCGCGCCCACCCGGGCCCCGCACACCCAGTGCATGTGCCTCGTCGACCAGCAAAGCCGCCGCGTGCGCCCGGGCGGCGTCGTAGAGCTCACGCACCGGGGCGGCGGCACCGTCGACGCTGTAGATCGAGTCGGTGACGACCAGCGCCCGCCGTTCCGCCCGATCGGCAAGAGCAGCGCGGACGGCACGGTGATCCCCACGCTCGACGACCACGACCCGGGCCCGTGAGAGCCGGCATCCGTCGATCAGTGACGCATGTGTGCCGGTGTCACTGACGATCAGGTCGCTGCGCCCGGCGAGTGCGGTGATCGCACCCACGTTGGCGAGGTAGCCCGACGAGAACAGCAGGGCCGCAGGGAAACCCAGGAATGCGGCGATCTCGCTCTCGAAGTCGACATGTGCGCGCGTGGTGCCGGCGACCAGTCGCGACGCCGTCGCCCCGGCGCCCCACTGCGCCACGGCGTCGTGCGCACCGGCGAGGACCGCCGGATTGGTGGACAACCCGAGGTAGTCGTTGGAGGCGAGGTTCACCAGCTCGGCGCCGGCGGCACGGACGAACGGCTCCCGGTGCAGGCCAGCCTCGACGGTGGCGCGCTGGTCGTCCGACAACCAAGCAAGTGCGGTACCGGCGGCGTGCTCGCCAGGTGTCCGCGGCATCGAGGCCGGTGCGGGGTGTAGGGCCGTCATCGCGACACCACCTCTCGTGTTGCGTCCAGTGAGGCACCGACCGCGGCCCGCATACCGGTCGCGATCTGCTCGACATCGGCGGCGGAACTGATAAACGGGGGCATGGCGTAGACGAGCGTGCGGAACGGCCGCAGCCACGCACCGGAGTCGACGGCGGCCGCGGTGGCGGCCGCCATGTCCACGGGGGTGTCGAGTTCGACGACGCCGATCGCGCCGAGGACGCGGACGTCGACGACACCGTCGACCGACCGGAGTGGTTCCAGCCCGGCGCGCAGGCCGGCGTTCACCCGGGCGACGTCCTCGCGCCAGCCACCCGAGATCAGTAACTCCGTCGAGGCCACCGCGACCGCGCACGCCAGCGGATTGGCCATGAACGTGGGCCCGTGGGCCAGTCCGCCCGCCTCACCGGCACTGATGACCGCGGCGATCTCGGCGGTGCACAGTGTCGCGGCGAGCGTCAGATATCCCCCGGTCAGAGCCTTGCCGACGCACATGATGTCGGGAGCGACGTCGGCAAGATGCGCGGCGAACAACGATCCGGTGCGGCCGAATCCCGTGGCGATCTCGTCGAAGATCAGCAGCACGCCGTGCTCGTCGCAGATGCGTCGCAGCGCCCGCAGGTGGGACGGATCGTGAAACCGCATGCCTCCGGCGCCCTGCACGACGGGTTCGACGATGATCGCCGCGAGTTCATCACGACGGGCGGCGACCACGTCGTCGAGTGCGGCGACGTAGGCGTCGTCGGCGACTTCCGGCGGGGCGGGCACGAAGATCTGCCGTGCCAGTACGTCGCTCCACATCTGGTGCATGCCGCCATCGGGGTCACACACGCTCATCGGTGTGAAGGTGTCGCCGTGGTAGCCGCCCCGCCAGGTCAGCAGCCGCGTCCGGTCGGGCCGGCCGCGTCCACGCCAGTACTGCAACGCCATCTTCACCGCGACCTCCACCGAGACCGAGCCGGAATCGCAGAAGAACACCTTCTCCAGCGGTTCGGGAGTGAGCTCGACGAGAAGTTCGGCCAGCCGGGCGGCCGGCTCATGGGTGAGGCCGCCGAACATCACATGCGACATGGAGTCCAGTTGACGCCGGACCGCGTCATCGAGGACCGGATGGCGGTACCCGTGGATCGCCGCCCACCACGAACTCATTCCGTCGACGACCTCGCGGCCGTCGGCCAGGTGCAGGCGCACCCCGGACGCGCCGCGAACGACGAGCGGTTCGGTGGGCGCCGGGATCGCACCGTAGGGATGCCAGATGTGCGCGGCATCGATCCGGCTGATGCTGTGGTGATCCACGGGTGGTCCTTCGTGAGAATCGGGAGCAGCGGTCCTCGGACCGCCCGACCCCTGGACACTGTACAGGCACTCCTGTACGTCGTACAGGGCCTGGTGGGCGGCGTGCCGCGCGAGGCCTCTACGCTGGGCGGATGAGCAACAGCCGCGCCGACATCCTCGCCGCGGCCCGCGACGTCCTCACCCAGCACAGCCTCGCCGACCTCACCATGCGCAGGCTCGCGAGCGAGGTCGGCGTCCGCCCCAACGCCCTGTACTGGCATTTCCCCAACAAGCAGACCCTCCTCGCGGCACTCGCCGACGACATCCTCGGCGCGCTCGCCCGACCCGACCCAGGTCTCCCATGGGACCAACGGCTCGAAGTGCTGGCAACCGGGATGCGAGCCGCACTACTGAGCGTGCCCGACAGCGCCGAGGTGGTGTCGTCCAGCTGGGCCAGCGGCCTGTCCGACCGCGCGGTCGCCGACGACGTCGCCGCGATCGCCACGACCGGCGGACTCGACCTGTACGGCGCGCGGGCGGTCGCCACCGCGGTGTGCCAGGTGGTGATCGGCCTCACCATCGAAGAGCAGACCCGCGCACAGATGGAACGACTCGGCGTCACCGGCCCGACCGAACGAGACTTCACCGCCGAGTTCACCGACGCGCTCGCAGTCATCATCGACGGCGCCCGCAGCCGCGCACCGATGGCCGGAAGCCTCTGATCGATCCCTGACACCATTGCGCACCCGGCGCGCGCCGACACACCCCCGATCGCCGCGCATACCGGTAGCGTCGAGGTTGCATATGTCTGTCCAGCCCCGTACGAAAGACCAAGTTCCCGCCGTGGCCACCACGCAGGCCCCCCACGCCGACGCCCACCCGGCGCCGTCGCCGCTGCCGGTCTACCGCACCGATCTCGACGGTCTGCGCGGCATCGCCATCACCCTGGTGGCCTGTTTCCACATCTGGTTCGGTCGGGTCTCCGGCGGTGTCGACGTCTTCTTGACGTTGTCCGGATTCTTCTTCATCGGCTCGCTGTTGCGTCACACCATCGCCAGCCAGTCCACCGATGTGGGATTCCGGGAGACCCTGAGTCCGTGGCCACGGCTGAGCCGGTTGCTCCGGCGCCTGCTGCCTGCACTACTGACGGTGCTGATCGCGGTACTGGCCCTGACGGTGCTGGTCCTCCCACAGACTCGTTGGGCCGGAATCGGCCATGAGGTCACGGCGAGTGCCCTTTACTACCAGAATTGGTATCTGGCGCTGAATTCGCAGGACTATCTGGCCGCCAGTTCGGCCAACAGTCCGCTGCAGCACATCTGGTCGATGTCGATGCAAGGCCAATTCTTCCTCGGGACGTTACTGGTGGCGCTGGCCTTCGCGGGCCTGCTCAAACTATGCGGGCGCGTCGTGGCGCCGATCGCGACGCCGCAGACGATTCGGGTGTTCGTCGGCCTCGGCCTGCTCGGTGCGGCCGCGGTCTCGTTCTATTGGGCAACCATGCGCATGGGCGTGAACCAGCAATGGAACTACTTCGACACACTGTCGCGGCTATGGGAACCGTTGGCCGGTGGGCTGCTCGCGGTGTGGATGCCACGATGGCGGGCCCCGCGATCCCTGCGGAACCTGGCCACCGCGGTGGCACTGGTCTTGATCGTCACCTGCGGCTGGTGGATCGACGGCGTCGACGCCTACCCGGGTCCGTGGGCGCTGGTGCCCGTCGGCTCCACGGTGCTCATCATCTGGTCAGGGGCTGCGGTCATCGGGCGGGCGACCGGTGGTCGGCACGTCAAGACCGGCGACACGTTGCCCCCACTCAACCGGATGCTCGCCTCGAAGTACCCGGTGTGGCTGGGGACCATCGCCTATGCGCTGTATCTGTGGCACTGGCCGCTGCTGATCTTCTACCTCAACTGGCGCGGCAAGAACCACGCATCGTTCCTCGACGGTGCCGGGCTGCTGGCGGTGTCGATTGCATTGGCGTGGCTGACCAAACGCTATGTCGAGGATCCGTTGCGGGCCGGCGCCCCGAGCCGCACGGCGGCCGCCCGAGCGTGGTCGGTCCGTGGCCACCGACTTTCCTACACGGCAATGGTCACCACCATCCTGGTGATACTCAGCGTGTCCGGGGCCGCCGCGATCGGCGTATGGCACCGGCACGTCGCCAACCTCACCGTCGACACCGCCAACCTCGATCCCCGCGAGTATCCGGGGGCGCGCGCCCTGCTCAACGGAGCGCCGGTACCCGCCCTCGATCCACAACCGACACCGCTGGAAGTCATCCGCGACTACCCGATGACCTCGACCGACGGATACATGAGCAGCTTCGAGGACCCGGCAATCCACGTCGGCGTATACGGCGATCCGACCGCGGCCCGGACCATTGCGCTCGCGGGCGGATCACACGCGGAGATGTGGATCAGCGCACTCGATCGGCTGGGCAAGGCACAGCACTTCCGAGTGACGACCTACCTCAAGATGGGGTGCCCGCTCTCCACCGAAGAGCTACCCCGGATGCAGAACGGGGTGCCCTACCCGCAATGTCATGACTGGGTCGAGCGTGTCATCCCGCAGGTCATCGCCGACCGTCCCGACGCCGTCTTCACCAACTCCACCCGCCCGCAAACGGGCGCCCCCGGCGACATCCTGCCGTCCACGTACGTCCCGGTGTTCGAACGGTTCACCGGTGCCGGTATCCCGGTGCTCGGAATCCGGGACACACCCTGGCCGCACAGCGCCGCGGGCGCCACCGACACCCCGACCTGCCTGGCCGACGGCGGCAACGCCGAATCATGCGGGACGGACCGGGCATCGGCACTGAACGCGACCGATCCCGCGGCCGCACTGGCAGCCACCAATCCGAGGTTCCACCCGCTCGATCTCTCCAACGGACTCTGCACCCCGACGCGATGTCCGGCAATCGTGGGAAACATCATCGTCTACAAGGACTGGCATCACCTGAGCGCAACCTACGTGCGCAGCCTCACCGACGAACTGGGTGCTCAGATCGGTCGGGCGCTGCCCTGGACGATCCGAGGGGGGCCATGAGCACGACGACGATTCCGGTCGCCGACCCCACTCGGCATCTTCGTCACCCGCATCGCCGTCACCGGCCGGACGGTTCCGAGATGAACGCCGACCGCATCGCGGCTACTGTCGGTACATGAACACAGGAAGGTGGGCATGACCGTACCGCCAACCGCCGATGACCAGGCCGACGCCGTCGCGGCCGACATCGATCAGTCCGATTCTGATCAGCCCGACACGGCGACCACAGCGGCCCCGTTACACGACAGCAAGCGACCACACTCGGCCGAACAGCTCATCGCCGACGAGACGCACACCGAAGCACTGGTCGCTCCCGAACCAGCCCCCATTCCGGTATGGCCGGGCCAGCCTTACCCGCTGGGCGCCACCTACGACGGGGTGGGCACCAACTTCTCACTGTTCTCGGAGGTCGCCGAGGCAGTCGATCTATGCCTCATCGACCGGAACGGGTCCGAACGCCGAATCCGTCTCGAGGAGGTCGACGGCTACTGCTGGCACTGTTATCTGCCCAATGTCGTGCCTGGCCAGTTCTACGGCTATCGCGTCCACGGGCCATATGATCCGGCAAGCGGATTGCGTTGCGACCCAAGCAAACTGCTACTCGACCCATATGGCAAGTCCTACCACGGACAGTTCGACGGGGATGCGTCACTGTTCTCCTATCCGCTGCCGGACACCGAGCCAGACGAGACCGGAACGAACGAGACCGGGACAGACGACACCGGGATAGACGAGATCGGCGCCCACGACGGCAAGGTCCCACAGACCCCGACCGAGGGCACAACCGCGGCGGACGAACCCGCCGATGAATCCGGACCACACCCGACCCCGGCGTCGCCGCCGACCACCGAGAAGACCGGCGACACCGACGACGCATCGCCGGCGGCCGCCGGCTCGGTGGCCGATTCCGCCGACAACACCCGGCGCGAACCCGACGACTCACCGCCGACACCCTCGATGCCACAACTGGATTCGCTGGGCCACACCATGTTGTCGGTGGTCATCAATCCGTTCTTCGACTGGCAGAACGATCACTCACCCGGATTGCCCTACCACCAGACGGTGATCTACGAGGCCCATGTGAAGGGGATGACGGCGACACATCCCGACATCCCCGAGGATCTGCGCGGGACCTACGCGGGTCTGTCCCATCCGGTGATCATCGATCACCTCACGTCGCTGGGCGTGACCGCGATCGAACTCATGCCGGTTCACCAGTTCATGCAGGACTTCGTACTACTCGACCAGGGTTTGCGAAATTACTGGGGGTACAACACCTACGGCTTCTTCGCGCCGCACGCCGAGTATGCATCGAACCACGACCAGCCCGGTAGCGCCGTCACCGAGTTCAAGGCGATGGTCCGCGAGTTCCACAAGGCCGGTATGGAGGTGATCCTCGACGTGGTCTACAACCACACCGCCGAGGGAAACCACCTTGGCCCGACGATCTCCTTCCGCGGCATCGACAACGCCGCCTACTACCGTCTCGTGGACGACAACCCCGAGATGTACATGGACTACACCGGGACCGGCAACAGCCTCAACGGCCGTCATCCGCACACGCTGCAGCTCATCATGGATTCGTTGCGGTACTGGGTACTCGAGATGCACGTCGACGGCTTCCGTTTCGATCTTGCCTCCACCCTGGCGCGGGAACTACATGACGTCGACCGGCTGTCGGCGTTCTTCGATCTCGTGCAACAGGATCCGGTGGTCAGTCAGGTCAAGCTGATCGCCGAGCCCTGGGATGTGGGCGAGGGCGGATATCAGGTCGGCAACTTTCCGCCGCTGTGGACCGAGTGGAACGGCAAATACCGTGACACCGTTCGTGATTACTGGCGCGGCGAGCCGGCCAGCCTTGGCGAGTTCGCCTCTCGCCTGACCGGGTCCTCCGACCTATACGAGGCCACCGGCCGGCGACCCCTGGCCAGCATCAACTTCGTCGTCGCACACGACGGTTTCACCCTGCGGGATCTGGTGTCGTACAACGACAAACACAATCAGGCCAACGGTGAGGACAACCGCGACGGGGAAAGCCACAACCGCTCGTGGAACTGTGGCGTCGAAGGTCCCACCGATGATCCCGAGATCAACGAGCTGCGCGCCCGCCAGCAGCGCAACATCCTCGCGACGCTATTTCTGTCCCAAGGCATCCCGATGCTCGCCCACGGCGACGAGATCGGCCGAACCCAGCTGGGCAACAACAACGTCTACTGCCAGGACTCCGAATTGTCCTGGATGGATTGGTCGTTGGCCGAAGAGAACGCCGACCTGCTCGAATTCACCCGCAAGGCGATTGCCCTACGCACCAAGCACCCGGCGTTCCGTCGGCGCCGCTTCTTCGCGGGGAAACCGATCCGGTGGGGCCAGCAGTATCTGGACATCGCGTGGTTGACCCCGTCGGGTGAGGAGATGACCACCGCTGACTGGGACAGCGGATTCGGCAAGAGCCTCGCGGTGTTCCTCAACGGCAACGGTATCGGGGAGAAGGACGATCGCGGCGAGAAGATCGTCGACGACAGCTTCGTCATCTGCTTCAACGCCCACTACGAACCGATCGAGTTCACCCTGCCACCGGTACTCGAGTCGGGCTGGACCGCGGTCCTCGACACCGCCCACCCCACCGGCGAGTCCGACGTCGAGGACCTCGACGGCGGCAGCACGCTCGCGGTGCGATCCCGATCCCTACTCGTCTTGCGCAAGCAGCACTGAGCGATGACGAACCGTCCGGAGCCGGTCGCGACCTATCGGGTCCAGCTGAGCCCCGAATTCGGATTCGTCGACGTGATCGGAATACTCGGGCATCTGGCCGATCTGGGGGTCAGTCACCTCTACCTCTCCCCGATCGGCACCGCGATGCCCGGCTCCACGCATGGTTACGACTGGGTGCCACCACCACAGGTGTCGCCCGATCTGGGCGGCCACGACGGCCTCCATGCCTTGCGGGCCGCCGCCCGCGCACTCGGCATCGGAATCCTCATCGACATCGTGCCCAATCACACCGGAGTTGCTCTCGTACTGCACAATCCGTGGTTCGCAGACCTTTTGCGCCACGGTCCCGGCTCCCGCTTCGCCCGGTATTTCGACGCGGACTTCTCCTCCGACAACGGCAGTGACGGCCGGCTGGCTCTCCCGATACTCGCCTCTGACGGTGACCTGAGCCCGCTGACCGTCGACCCCCACGGCATCCTGCATTACTACGACCACGAATTCCCCACCGCGCCGGGCACACTCGGCGGTACCGCAATCGACGTGCACGAGCGGCAGCACTATCGGCTGGTGCCGTGGGACTCCGGGATCATCGGGTATCGGCGCTTTTTCACCGTCAATGAACTCGCCGGTCTGCGACAGGAGGACGACAGCGTCTACGACGCCACACACGCCTGGATCCGTGAACTGCTCGACGCCGACCTCATCGACGGGGTGCGAGTCGATCATCCCGACGGCCTGTGGGATCCGATGGCCTACCTCGAACGTCTACGCGGCGATATCGGTACCGACCGCTTGCTGTACATCGAGAAGATCCTCGCCGCCGACGAATCCCTCGAACCGACCCTTCCGGTCGACGGGACCACCGGCTACGACCAGCTGCGGATGATCGACGCGGTGTTCACCGCCCCGCCGGGCGTCGCCGAGCTCAGCGAGATCCACGAACACGCCACCGGCGTGCCAGGTGACACGCACTGGTTGCACGATGCGCAGCGGCACCGCAAACTCACCACCCTGGCCGAGCAGTTCCCTGCCGAGCATCGCCGGCTGGTACGGGCGCTCACCCATTCCGATCCCACCGCCGACTCGGCCGGGGTCGCCGATGCCGTCGCCGAATTGATCGCCGATCTGGGCGTGTACCGCGCCGACTATCCGTCCCTGCGACCCCGCCTGGTGCGAATCGCCGGACAGATCGCGCAACGTCGGCCCGACCTCCGAAACGCGCTGGCGCTCATCGTCCGAGCCACCTCGACCCCGGGCGCACCCACCTCCCGGCTGGCCCAGACGTGTGGTGCGGTCACGGCCAAGAGCGTCGAGGACAGCCTGTTCTACCGGACCGCGAGACTGGTGTCGGCCCAGGAAGTAGGTGGTGACCCGGCCGATCCGGCCGTCTCACTGCCGACGTTCCACCAACACAACGTGGTCCGCGCCGGCGAGTGGCCGCGATCGATGACCGCATCGTCGACCCACGACACCAAGCGCGGCGAAGACGTCCGTGCGCGCATCGCACTGCTGACCCAGGTCCCCGAACGATGGTCGATGCTGGTCCGCCGGATATGGGGCATCGCTCCGCCGCCGGATCGTCTCACCGGATACTTCTTGCTGCAGAATGTGATCGGCGTCTGGCCCGTCGACGGAAGGGTGACCGCCGACCTGCAGAATCGGCTGTGCGCATACGCCCGCAAGGCCGCTCGCGAGTCCGGGCTGCAGACGACGTGGACCGAGGTGGACGAGGCGTTCGAGACGGCGCTCGACGAGTGGATCGTCACGCTCACCACGGGCCCGGCCGCCGAGTTGATCGGCGGGCTGGTGCACCGGATTGCCCCGGCGTGGCGGCAGGAATCGTTGGCACGCAAGGCCATCGCATTGTTGGGTCCCGGGGTTCCCGACATCTATCAGGGCACCGAATGGTTCGAGGATTCGTTGGTCGATCCCGACAACCGGAGAGCTGTCGACTTCCAGCGCTCGACCGCGCACCCCAAGACACGGCTGGTCGGCACCGCACTGCAGGTACGGCGCCGGCATCTGCCCGCGTTCGACCCCGGCGGCGACTACCGGCCGATTCCGGCCGACGGGCCGGCCGGCGACCACACCATCGCCTTCGGTCGCGGCGTCGTCGGCGAGGACGATCCGCGCGTGATAGTGGTGACCGCACGATTCACGCACAGCTTGCACGCCGAGCGCGCGGCGGCGACAACCCTGACCCTGCCGACGGGCACGTGGACCGATGCGTTGTCGGGCGCCGACCACCGCGGTCTGGTGGATCTGGGAACTCTGCGTGCCGAGAATCCGGTCGTCATCCTGACCCGCGAACCGGCGTCCACGAGGTGAAGGCGTTCGGCTGCGGAAACCACGCCGCAGTCGACAAGCGCTATCCCGCCGGTGCCGGTGCGGGCGCGGGTGCCGCCGGTGCGGCGGGAGCGCCGCCGGCTCCGGCACCGCCCGAGTCGGACAGTCCGGCCTGCATGGCATCGAGATCGGAGACGAGCCAGGCGCCGTCGACCTTGTCGAGCTTCAGCGAATACATGAACAGCGACGTCCCGCCCTGCGGCGCAAGGGTACTCGTGCCCGTCACCTGAACCACCGCCATCGTGCTGGCATGGTCGGTGTCGAAGTCCATCACCGACACTTTCTGCACGTTGATCTTTGTGTTCTTCACGTTGATCGACTGGATCGCCTTGGTGGTGTCCCCGAGCTGGGATTCCAAGTGCTTGCGGTAGTCACCGGTCGTCAACGGTCCGACGATGTCCTTCATGTTGGCCACGGTGTCGGCGTTCATGCTGCTGGTGAGTTTCTGGGCGAAGATCGCGGACGCATCCTTGGCCTCACCAAATGCCTTGAGTCGCTGCTGATCTTGGTAATAGAGCCAACCCAGAACCGCAACCCCGGCGATCGCCGCGACCACGACGAGCGCCACGAGCGACCGCCAGATCGCCCGGGCCGACAAGGTGATCGAGATCTGTTTGCCTGCCGGCTTCTTGCCCGCGGGCTCGCTGGTGGCAGGCTCCTCGGTGGCGGGCACCTTGGCAGCGGTCTTCTTGGTGGCGGACTCCTTGGTGGCGGGCTCCGGGGCAGCGGTGGACTTCATGGTGCGGTCCGAATTCGCCCGTGCATTCTTGGTCCGCGGCACCGGTTTGGACGAGGCCTTCGCCAACGACACCCCTGGGGCGTCCACGTCGGAACCCTCCACCGCATCGCTCACCACACCGGCATCGCTCACCACATCGGTTTCGCTGCGCACGTCATCGTCCTGTTCGCCTGTCATCGCGTGTTCCGTTCTTGATTCGCGCCCGTATGTTCGTCAGGGCCGAGACCCGCTCCCCCGGCGGACGTCACTTGTCCAGCGGAACCGTCCGCGCATTCGGATCGTAGTTCGGCGGCGGTCCGGCGGTGTCGTCACCCGGCGGACGGGGAGCGTTCGCCGAGCCACGGATCTGCTGATTGGGATCCTCGGTGACACAGTACAGATTGGTCGGTACCGATAATTCCAGGATCTTGGTGGGCCGCACCGGGGTGACCGCGTAGTCGCAGTACGGGCGGGGGAAGACCGACCCGAACGCCCACCACGCCCCATCGTGGAACATGGCGAGACTCTTGATCGAGGCATCCCGGACCGACGGCAGCAGATTCACCAGGGCCGGGGCCCGCAACGCACCCTGACGGGTCACGTCGAGCAACTGGCCGAGTACATCGGTGACGGGATCACGGATCTCGTTGATCGAGCCGGTCAGACTCGAGAGTTGTTGCGGGCCTTTGCCGAGCAGGGTCCGCAACTCCCGGTCGGCGGCCACCGCGGCGTTGACCACCGAACTCGCCGACGCCACCGTCGTCTGCAGATCCGGCTGGATCTGCGAAGTGGTGTGCAGGATCGTGCCGGTCTCCTGGATCAGCTTCGTGGTCTGCGGCAGTACCCGGTACAGGTCGGCGAAGATGGTTCCGCCGGCGTCGAAGAGCGTCCGCAGATCGTTGCGGTCTCCCTCGGGATTGAGTGCGACGTCGAGGTTGTCCATGATCGCGGCGAGCTTGGTCGGATCGATCTGATCGATGACCCCGAGCGAGGTCTCCAGCAATTTCGGGAACGGTGTCGTCACCGTGGTCTGGTTGACGTTGATGGTGTCGCCGTCATGCAGGAACGGTCCGTCGGCGGTGGCCGGCTGGAAATCGACATACTGTTCACCGGCCGCAGACAGCGCCAACGCCGAGACCTTCGTGTTCCGATTGATCTTGACGTCGTCGCGGACCGACACCTGCACGCGCACCGACTGTGGTTGCACCTGGATGGAATCGACGTCGCCGATCGGCACACCACGCAGCGTGACCTGCGATGTGTCCTGCAAACCGCCGGAAATCGGAAACTCGATCGTGAGCGCGTAGCGGCCCCGCAGCGGCTGCCAGCCGAGCGTACCGAACGACAGATAGGCCAGGCCGAGGAGCATGACGCCGACCAGCGCGAGATTGCCCAGCACAACGGAGTGCTTACGCAACCAGCCGAACAATCCGCTCATCCGCAACACCCCTGAGTAGCAGTCAGCCGAGCCAGCAGCCGAGTCAGCGTCTGCTGCAAGGATTCTCCGGCCGCCCCGACGTCCCCGAGCTCGGGTAGGCGACTGGCGGAGTCGAATCCGGCCCCGGGATTGAGGTAATAGATCTTTGCCGAGAGTGCGGCCGCGCTCGAATTCGTCGACTTGACCCATTTGGGGGTCAGCTTCGCAACATTGTCGGCCAGCGCACCGAGGGTGGGCGCGCCCTGTTCGAGTTCGTCGAGCAGGGTGGCCAGGTGATGGATCAATTCGACGAGGTTCTGGCCGTCGCTGTGGAGGAAGTCGTTGGTGGCCGCCGTGACCTGATTGGTCTTGTCGAGGGTCGTCAGAATCTGTTGCATCTCGTCGTTGACCGTGTTGAACGCCGGCGAGAGCTTGTTGATCGAGGCCATGAGCTGCGCGCGTCCAGCGGCGAGCCGGCCGGTCAGCAGCTCGGTGTTCGCCATCGCGGTATCGACTTCGCCCGAGTTCTGGTTGAGCTTGCGCAAGGCGGTGGTGAGACCGTCGATCGCGCCGTTGAGTTGCTGCGGATTGTCCGGCGAGGTGGATACGGCCGCGCTCAGTTCGGCGATGATCTGCTGAGTTGAACCGAGCGACCCGCTGTCGACCACTCCGCTCATGCTCACGAGTAGATCCTCGACCGTGGCGGCCGCCCTCCTCGGCCCGGTGAGGGCCTGCCCGTTGGACATGTAGGTCGTGGCGGACGTGGTCGCCTGCGCCGGCGGGATCAGCGCCACGAACACGTCGCCGAGCGGCGTGGCCTGACGCAACTCGGCGCCGGTGCCGGTGGGCACCTTCGCCGACGTGCTGACGTCCATGGTGACGATGGCCTTGTAGTTCTCCGCGCGCAGGCCCGTCACCTGCCCGACGTCCATTCCGTAGAGCTTCACCTTGGCCCGCGACGGCAGGTTCAACGCGTTGTCGAAGCTCGCGGTCAGCGTCATGGTGTCGCCGAGATTGCCCGGCGCAGGCAACGGGATCTGTTCGACGGTCAGGCCCGGCACCGACGAACACCCCGTGACGGCGAGGACCATTGCGACGACCGCGGTCAACAACAGCTTGCGCATCCCGGTGCGCCGGAGAACAGCGCGCCGGCCGAACATGCTGTGGCGCTCGGCATTCGGAACCAAGGCAGTGCGACTCATCGGGTCAGGGCTCATCGGGTCAGGGCTCATCGGGTCAGGGCTCATCGGGTCAGGGCTCATCGGGTCAGGGCCTCCAATGCGGAGAACACACCGAGATCGGGCCCGAAGCCCTGCAATCGACCGGTCTGGCATCCGTTCTTGTGCAGATTGATCGCCCTACAGAAGGTCGAGACCAGCTCGGTGTCGAGTAGCGACTTGTCCAACAACACCTGCGCGCGCCAGGCGCCTTGCTCGGCGGAGATAGAGTTGCTCAGATTCTGGAAGAGCAGCGGACCGACGTCGATGGTTTCGACCACCTGCCGGGAGAAATCGCTGAGGTTCTCGGCCAGCGCGGCCAGGCGCCCGGTGGAGGCGCCGATCGTCCCGGCGTTGTTGTGCAAGAACTCCGAGGTGTTCTGCAGCGTCTGGTTCAGGTCGTTCATGGTGGCGACCAAACCCGGGGATTGGCGACCGAGCATCTCGCTCACCTGATTGATCGAGTTGGAGAAGTCTTTCATCTTCGGGTAGTTGGCGACCAAGGCCGCGGTCAGCTGCTGCACCGACTTGACGATCTCCACGATGGCGTCGCCGTTGCCCGAGATCACCTGCGACGAACTGCCCAGTTGGTTGATCGCCTCTTGCAGCCGCTGCCCGTTGTCGGCGGTGATGCCGTTGGTGATGTCGATGAGATCCCCGACGGGGCCCTCGCCGGGGGCCTGCCCGGAGAGGTTGGTGACCAATTTGTCCACCGCATCGAACAGCTGATCCACCGACACCGGGCTACGCCCCTCGTTGCGCATCACCGCGCCGTCGGTCAGCTTGGGTCCGGTGGCGTAGGCGGGGCTGAGCTCGAGGTGGCGGGTGGTGACGATCGAGGTGTTCACGATGGCCGCGGTGGCGTCGACGGGTACCGGGACGTTCTTGTCGATGGTGAACTTCACCATGACGCGGTTGCCCTGCGGCTCGATCTTGGTGATCTGGCCGACCGGCATGCCGAGCACCGCAACGTCGTTGGTCGGATGCAGTCCCGCGGTGTTGGGGAAGAAAGCCGTGACCTCGATGGCCCGGCCCGTTGCGGTCTTCCACCCCGCGGGTATCAGTGAACACGCCGAGAGCAGGCCGATGGCCACCACCACCAGGGCAGCCGAGATCATCACTCGGCGAATCCGCCGAGTACTCCCGAAGCTGTTGTGTGCGTTCAGCATCCGTCCACCACCCGGGCCAGACACAGCCAGTTGTCCGGGAAGATTCCCCAGGGCAGATAGCCGTTGGCGTAGGGACCGTCGGCCATGATGTTGTTGGTCAGGCGGGCGGTGACCGGCAGGATCTCGAGCATCTTGCGGAGATTGTCGCGGTTCTTCTCCAGCCCCTGGGTGATCGTGTTCAGGTTGGCCATGATCGGCGCGAACTGGTTGGCGTCCTCGTCGGCCGCGAGCCGAGACTGCTCGGTGACCGCGGCGATGCCGTCGAGCAATCGCGTCACCAACGCCTCCCGGGCCACGATCTTGTTGGCCAGTTGGGCACCCTGGCCGACGATGATCGCCAGCTGCGCCTGGCTGTCCTGGACGATGGAGGTCACCGACCGGGTGTCGACGACCAGCTGGTTGATCTGGTCACGGCGGTCGGTGATGATCTTCGACATCTGCGTCAGCGAATCAAGGGTCGGCCTGGTCACCGCGGGCGCTCCGGCGAGCTGCTGGTTCAGCGTGCGCAGACTCTGCCCGAGCTGTTCATCGTTGATTCCTTGCAGGATCGGCGTGCCCTTCTCGATCGTCTTCTGCAGGTCGTAGGGAACACGCGTCTCGGTGATCACCCCGTCGTGTGCGGGGTCCGGCGAATTGCCGAGCGAGATGTCGATATAGCGCTGCCCGAGCAGGGTCGACAGCTTGATCTCTGCCGATCCGTTCGCGGTGACGTCGACATCGCGGTCCACCCGCATGGTGATGTGGACGCGGTTGCCCTGCAGTTCGGTGGAGGCGACCTTGCCGACATCGATACCGGCCACGCGCACGGCGTCACCCGAGCGGATACCGCCGGCCTGGGCGAAGTCGGCCGAGTAGGTCTTCTTTCCGATATCGGCCTCGCCGATCGCGGTGACGCCCAGTACCAAGAGCACGATGACGACGACACCGGCCAGTCCGTACCAGAGCAGGCGGTGGTTGTCGAAGCTGCGACGGAATCGACTTCTCATCGGCACACCACCGAATGTTTGGTCCCACCGATCTTGTTGATGATCCCCGGTGGGAACAGGACGTCGCCGATCGCGATGTCGAGGTCACACGCATAGATGTTCAGATAAGCCCCTTGGCCGAGCACGAGCGGGAAGTGTCCGAGGAAGATCGGCAGGTTCTTCGCCATCCCGTCGAGTTTGGTGCCGTTCCCGATCAAGATCTTCGTCGCCTGATTCGCCGAGGCGGCCGCACCCGCCAGGTCGCCGCGCGACTGGGTGAGGATGTCGGCGAAACCTGCTGCGGTATCGCCTATCCGGGTGACCGCGGTGCCGAATGCGGCGGAATTGGCGTTGAGGTTCTTGATGACCGCAGAAATGCTGTCGACGAGCGTGCCGATCTGGTCGCCCTGCCTGGACAGGTCGCGCAGCACGCCACTGAGATTGTCGATGATCGCACCGATCACCACGTCGCGGTTGGACATGTCGGAGGCGAACTTGCCGACCTGGGCGACGGTGTTGGACAACGACACCGTGTCGCCCTGGAAGGCCTGGACGAGGCCGTTGGACAGACCGTTGACCTGTTCGGGGGTCAACGTGTCGAAGACCGGCTGGAAGCCGGCGAGCAGCTTGGTGACGTCGAAGGAATTCTCCGACGGTTCCTTGAGCGTCGATCCCCCGGCCAGCGGCTCCGGATTGCCGTCGGCCAGCGAGAGGGCCACATATCGCTGGCCGATCAGGTTCTGGTAGCGGATCGCGGCCTTGGTGGTGGTGTACATCGGCTGGTCCTTCTGCACCTCGAAGGTGACCTTGGCGCGACCGTCCACCAGATCGATCGAGTCCACCCGGCCCACACGCACCCCGGCCATCCGCACATCGTCACCTTTGTCCAGTCCCGAGGCGTCGCCGAAGAACGTGCTGAAGGTGCCGGTGTCGCCCGACACCGAACGCTCCAGCGTCGAATAGATGACATAGGTCAGCAACAGCGCGACGATCGTGAACAGCGTGAACCCGATCAGCGGTCTGCGGATGCCTGCGGCTGCCCCACTCATCGGCCACCCCCGGCCTGCGCGTTGCCGGTGTGCGTCGAGACCGACTGGACGAGTGGGCCGAGCATCAGGGTGTCGGCCGCGGTGGGCCGGTGGCCCAGCGCCGCGGTCAGGGTCTGGTTGTCGGCGCCGGTGGTCACCATGCCGGCCGGCGAGTTGCGGCGCATTCCGTCGGACGGGTAGATCGCGAGCGGACCGGAGCTGGTAGGGCCGGTGCCGGTACCGGGTCCGACGCAGCCCGGACCACGCGATTGACCGTAGGGGCCGCCGTCGTAGACCGGGCAGTTCTGACGGGTGTAGCGCTGGAAGGCGCCGAAACTGACACCGATGTTGAGCTGTGCGTGTCCGTTCACACCGGTGAAGATGGTGAGCACCCGGGCGGCGAGATTGTTCAGTGCGGTCAGCGCCTGTGGGAGTGCGTTCGGCTCGTAGACCACCGCGCCCAGCAGCGTATTGGTGTCGGCGACAATCCTTTTGCCGCCGTCGCCGTTGGCCGCGAACAGCGCCTGCACCTCGTCGGTCACCCCCTGCGCCGCGGAGAGCAGCGCGGTCAGATCGTCATGGGACTGGGCAATGGTCATCGCCGGGATCACGCTCCGGCCGAGCGTGTCGAGTAGCTGTGGCGCCGACTGCGCCAGCCCTGTCACGGATTGATTGAAATTGTCGAATCCCGAAGGGGCGCCGGGCGGGAACTGTGCGTTGATCGTCTTGAAATAGTTCTCGAGGACGCCGACGAACAGGCCGAAGGTCTGTCCGCCGCCGCGCAGCGCGTCGGAGATGGTGCCCAGAACCGCGGCCAGTTGCTCGGGTGGCACCGCCTGCAGGAGCGTGCGCAACTGGTTCTGCGCGTCCTGGAGCTTGATGGTGGCCAGCGAGCTGTCCGCCGGAATCGACGATCCGGCTTCGAGATGATCCGACGACGGCTTCGCCGGCGGCACGAGTTCCACCGAATTCACGCCGAACAAGTTGGACGGCACGGTCCGCGCAGTCACATTCGCCGGGATACCGTCGGTCTGCGACGGCACGAGATCGATGTCGACGCGGCGCAGATCGACGCCGGCGAGCCCCGGCTCGTCGGTGCGTTGCACCCCGGTCACCGAACCGACGATGAAGCCGTTGTAGCGGACGTCGGCACCCGAGCCCAGCCCGTCGCCGACGTCGGTGAGTTTGGCGTTGACGGCGACGGTCGAGCTGAAAACGCCCTGATATCGCATGAACAGCAAGACGAAGATGATCACGAGAACGATCAGAAACGCCAGCCCGCGCACCACATACTGCAGGAGTGAGGGGTTACGTCCGTCGGTGGCTATCAGCATCTTTGCCCCCTCACCCGGAAATCTTGATGCCGGGCGATGTTCCCCAGAACACCAGCGTCATGACCAGATTCGCGAACACGATGACGATGATCGCCAGCCGGATCGCATGCCCTGCGGCCACGCCAACACCTTCGGGGCCGCCGGAGGCGAAGTAGCCGTAGTAGCACTGGATGAATGTCGTCAGCAGAACGAAGACGATGACCTTGAAGAAGGAGAACGCCATGTCTCTCGGCACGATGAACTCGTTGAAGTACGCGAGATAGTTGCCCGCCCCCTGTCCACTCTGAAGCTGGAACATGACTTGCGATGAAAGGTAATTCGCCGCAAGCGACACCGAATACAGCGGGACGATCGCCAGCACCGCCGCACACATGCGCGTGGTCACCAGGTACGGCAGCGGACGGATCGCGATCGACTCCAGCGCATCGATCTCCTCGCTGATCCGCATCGAACCGAGTTGTGCGGTGAATCGGCATCCCGACTGCGCGGTGAAGGCGGTTGCCGCCAGCAGCGGTGCGATCTCGCGGGTCGTCGCGAACGCCGACAGGCCGCCGGTGACCGGCGCCATGCCGAGCAGGTTCAATGCGGTGTATCCCTCGATCCCGACGGTGGCGCCGCCCATGACTCCGAGAATCACCATGACGCCGACCGTTCCGCCGCCGACCACGATCGCACCGTTACCCCACGCGACGTCGGCGAGGAGCCGCCACACTTCTCGTCGGTAGTGCGTGAACGCGACCGGCACCGCGCCGATGGACCGCACCAGGAAGGTGATGAGATGCCCCATGCGGGCCAGCGCATCGCGCGGACCGCGGTACACACCTTTCGCGGACTCGACGGGGCGGAGCAGAGGGGGAACGTACCGGGACGCAGCCATCTCACACCACCCTGGCCGGGTGGATGATGTTGAACAGCTGCGTGAGGACCACGTTGACGGTGAACAGCAGCAGCACCGAGTTGACGACCGCGGCGTTCACCGAGTTCGCGACTCCGGACGGCCCACCCTTGGTGTTGAGTCCGCGGTCGCAGGCGACCACCGCGACGATCGCCCCGAAGATGACGGACTTGATCAGGGCGAACAGCAGATCCGACACCGAGGCGAACGACGCAAAGGTGCCGGTATAGCTGCCGGGCGTGCCGCCCTGGAAGTAGACGTTGAAGACGTAGCCCGTGATGAACCCGACGAAGCAGACGAACCCGCAGAGCAGGAAACTGACCACCATGGTCGCGAGCAGCCGGGGGGAGATCAGCCGCTGGGTGGGATTGACGCCCATCACGCGCATCGCGTCGATCTCGTCGCGGATGGTCCGTGAGCCCAGATCGGCGGCGATGGCCGATCCGACGGCGCCGGCCAGCAGCAGTGACGTCACCAGCGGTGCGCCCTGCCGGATGACCCCGAGCCCGGTCGCGGCGCCCGAGAACGACGTCGCACCGATCTGACCGGCAATGTTGGTGACTTGGATCGAGACGATCACGCCGATCGGAATGGCAACCAGGAAGGTCGGGAAGACCGAGGTGCTCGACATGAAGGCACATTGACGGATGAACTCCCCGAACGGGAAGCGCCGCTTGACAATGTCTTCGACGAGGACCTTGAAGACCTCGACGAACATCGCCAACTGGCGTCCGAAGGTTTCAAAACTGGCAACGATGTGAACTCGGAACCAGGTGGATGATCCCCCCGGCCTCCGGCTACCCGCTGCTTCGTCAGAAGCCACTGCATCCGTGCTGCTCAACACCCGTCCCTGCGTCGTATGAATCCATCACGCGTGCCCCCCTGGCAGGCCCAGTCCGCAGTAATATACCGCACCGAAGAGGTGCCGTATGTCACCGGTCACATCGAACATCGGCTGCGTTCTGTCCGCTCACGCAATACCTTGGTACGGGTGGACGAACCTGCGGACCGTTCCTCGTCGAGGGCGGGCCACACATGTGTGGGTGACGACACACTAACTTGGTCAGGCGTCCAGAGTGAGGAGAAACACTCGAAACGTCTCAACAGATCTTCGGCAAAGCCGTTCCATCCGCCCAGAAACGCCGGCGAGCTCCGGGTATGGGCGCCGGCCGCGAGCCGGGTGCGGGCCGTGGTGACCACTTCGGAAGGCTCCGCCGAGATCCCCATGATCGCCGACGAGGCGGGTTGGTTCCAGATCGCCTCCGACACCCTCGGTGCTTCCGGCCACACGAGAGACCCACAGCTTCTGCGTTACGGATTCCTCCTCGACGACTCGACCCGGCCGCTCCCCGACCCCCGGTCGGCTCGCCAGCCCGACGGCGTACATGGGCTGTCGGCGCTGCACACCGTGGACGACGCGATCTGGCACGACGCCGGCTGGGCGGGCCGCGACATCCGCGGCGCGGTCCTCTATGAGCTGCATGTGGGAACATTCACCGCCGACGGCACCCTGGACTCGGCGATCGACCGTCTCGGCGAGCTGGTCGACCTCGGCGTCGAGGCCGTGGAGGTGATGCCGCTCAACGCCTTCAACGGCACGCACAACTGGGGGTACGACGGCGTCGGGTGGTATGCCGTCCACGAGCCGTACGGTGGCCCGGATGCGTTCGCACGGTTCGTCGATGCCTGCCACACCCGGGGCCTGGCGGTCGTCCTCGACGTCGTCTACAACCATCTGGGCCCGTCGGGCAATTATCTTCCCGACTTCGGGCCGTATCTCGGTGCCGGCTCGACCGGATGGGGTGCGTCGATGAACCTCGACGGCCCCGACTCCGACGAGGTTCGCCGCTTCATCCTCGAGAACGCGCTGCGCTGGTTCGCCGAGTTCCACGTCGACGCGCTGCGCCTCGATGCGGTCCACGCACTCGTCGACCGGCGGGCCTACGGACTGCTGGAGGCACTCGCGGTGTCGACCGAGGCGCTGGCGGCCACGCTCGGGCGGCCACTGTCGTTGATCGCCGAGTCCGATCTCAACGATCCGCGTCTCGTCGAGCCGCGCGTCGCCGGCGGTCTGGGGCTGACCGCGCAGTGGGACGACGACATCCATCATGCGATCCACACCATCGTCTCCGGTGAACGGCAGGGCTACTACGCCGATTTCGGCAGCTACCCCGGACTCGCAAAAGTGTTGTGCGGCGGCTTCTTCCACGATGGCACGTATTCGTCGTTCCGGCGCCGTCACCACGGCCGGCCGATCCCCGAGTCGGTGCCGACGACCGCGCTGGTGGCCTACACCTGCGATCACGATCAGATCGGCAACCGTGCGCTCGGCGACCGGCCCAGCGCTTATCTCGATCACGGGCAACTGGCGATCAAGGCTGCGTTGGTGCTGCTGTCACCGTTCACACCGATGCTGTTCATGGGCGAGGAGTGGGCGGCGACGACACCCTTCCAGTACTTCACCTCCCATCCCGAACCCGAACTCGGTGCGGCCACCCGGGACGGCCGCCAGGCGGAGTTCGCCGAACACGGTTGGCACACCGGCGATGTCCCGGATCCCCAGGACCCCCGGACATTCGAGCGGTCCAAGCTCGATTGGGCCGAGCCCGGGCACCCCGACCACGCGCGTGTCCGGCGCTTCTACCGCGACCTGATCACGCTGCGCAAACACACCGCAGCATTCGCCCGCGGCGACTTCGCGTCGGTGGCGGTCGACTACGACGAGGCGGCCGGCTGGTTCGCGATGCACCGCGGGGATGAATGGTCGGTGGTGTGTGTGCTCGCCGACCATCCGGTCCCGGTCGGTATCGCGATGAGCGTCACGCACTCATGGGAGGCCACCGAATCCGTTGCGGGCGGCGTGCTCAGCCCGGGGCACAACGTATTCGTCGGGCGCCGACAGTCGTAGTCTCATCTCGGGCCGGGGCCTGCGGTCATGCCGGGACCGGTCAGGTCAGGTACTGATACGCCGGTGAGCCAGGATCCAGGCGTTCGCAATCGAGGCGCGAGTAATCCATCCGCTCCATCAGCCCGGCCAGTCCGTCGCGGTGCCCGAGCTGGACGCCCACGAGTGCGGCGCCGGTCTCGCGGTTGTTGCGCTTGACGTACTCGAACAGCGTGATGTCGTCATCGGGGCCGAGGACCTCGTCGAGGAAGCGACGTAGAGCGCCGGGCTCCTGCGGGAAGTCGACCAGGAAGTAGTGCTTGAGCCCCTGGTGGACCAACGAGCGTTCGATGATCTCCCCGTACCTCGACACGTCGTTGTTGCCACCGGAGACCAGACACACGACTGTGGCCTGTGCGGGCAGCTTCAACTGCGACAGCCCGGTCACCGCGAGCGCTCCGGCGGGCTCGGCGATGATCCCCTCGTTCTGGTAGAGCTCGAGCATCGTGGTGCAGACCGCGCCCTCGTCGACGTGCGTGATGTGTACCGCCCCGGACGGCAGCGACAACGGTTCATCCGGCAGGATCCGCGCCTGGGGGTGCGCTGCCCCCGGGAGTGTGTCGAAGACCGGGTGAGCGGTGACCGAGGCGTCGAACGCGCCCATCACCCGATGCCCGAGCACCCCGATACGTTTGACCGCCGCGCCGTCGACGAAGGGATCGATCTCGTCGAGGGTGACCGGGCCGCCCATGACCAGCGCCGCGGCCAGCGAGACGGCGCCGCTGGGCTCGACACCGACGATCGTGATCTCCGATGACAGCGAGCGAAAATAGGTGGCCATGCCGGCCAGGCAGCCACCGCCACCGACCGGCGCGACGATGACATCGGGGACCCGGCCGAGTTGCTCGACGATCTCACGGGCGATCGTGCCCTGCCCGGCGGCGGTCCGTGGATCATCGAAGGCATGTATCCATGACGCGCCGGTGCGCAAAACATCGGCCTGGGCCGCTGCCGCGGCCGCGTCGTAGGTATCCCCTACCGCGAGCAGTTCGACGAAATCTCCTCCGTGCCAAAGAATCCGGTCACGCTTTTGCTTGGGCGTAGTGGTGGGCACATAGATGCGGCCGGCGATCTGCATGGTGCGGCAGGCGTATGCCACGCCCTGTGCATGATTGCCCGCACTGGCCGCGACCACCCCCCGCGCCCGCTCGTCGGCAGACAACTGCGCCATCACGTTGTAGGCACCGCGGATCTTGTACGACCGTACGGTCTGCAGGTCTTCCCGTTTGAGATACACCTGTGCGCCGGCATCCCGGCTGATGCGTGGGGCGCTCTCGAGAGGAGTACGCGCCACTGCCGGCTCGATGCGCTGCGCGGCGGCGTCAATGGCTGCGGCGGACAGTTCGGGCATCCACTCGGGGTCGGTGACGTGCGGTTCGCTCACGGCATCCATGTTCTCACCGGTAGATGGCTGCAGACCGGGCGGGGCGGGGCCGCCCGCCCCGAAGGGTCACGTCGCTTCGGAAGGTGAAGGTCACCTCGGCGCGGGCACCGTGTTCCCGGGCAGGTGACGGGCGAGCACCCAGGTGACCGACAGCGCGCCGGCGGCCAGCCAGGCGGCGATCTGCGGGCCGAGGACCGCCAGTCCGATCACCCCGACGACGAGCGCCATCGCGACGGCCTGGAGCTTGTGGGCCGGCCAGGCCGCACCGGCGACGTCGACGGTGCGGACCGCGCGGGCGCGCGGGTGCGACGGATTGCTCTCGATGATCGCGGTCATCACGTCTCCTGCCGACGCTTCTCAGTTCTGCCGTGCCATATTCGATGTGCCGGACATTCACTACGGTACTCGTGTCATACCAGGTTTCGGCAACCCGAAACCTGGCGTCGCCGCCGGTGCGGCAACCGACCTCAGCGGCTGCGCTGCAGGGTGTCGAGCAGTTCGTGATACGGCCCGACCAGATAGGCGGTGTCCTCGGCGACCAGCCGCTCGTCACGCCGCGGATGCAGCACGGTCCCCGACCGTCGAATGATCGCGATGATCCGGGTACGCGTGGGGAGGTCCGCGAGCAGCATGCCGTCGAGGACGCTCCCACGCCGCACGAACAGGCCCCCGACCATGAACGAGTGGCGCCCGACCGAGAAGGTCGAGACAACCTGCAGGCCCAGCGCCGCCCCGATGAACCAGGGCGCGGCGAGTTCGACCGTGGACCGGACGTTCTCGAATCCGAAACGGTGGGCCACGGCCGCGCCCAGCGACTCGTCGTAGACCCGGAGCACCACCGCAACACCGGGACGCCCGGCCGTTCCGGACCAGCGGCGCCCGAGCACCTCACGCAGGATGATGCCGACCTCGATGTTGACCATGTCCTCATGGGTGAGCACGGCAACAGCTTGCGCACGGTCGATACCGGCGTCGGCGAGTGTGCGCCGCAATGTTGCGTCGCCGATGATCACCGGGATGTCGAGTTCGGCCGCCACCTCGAGGAACCGGTTGTCGTCATTGCGTTCGATGACGACGACCTCGTGCCCCAGCGCTCGCAGGTCCGTCGCCACCCGGATCCCGAAGGAGCCGAGCCCGACGACCAGGATGTGACCGGCCATGTCGCGGACGCGCCGGCGTGCCGCCGACGCGCCGATCCGACGGGACAACAGTAGGTCGGCGACGAAGGCCATCAACACCGCGGTGGTGGTGACACCGGCGAACATCAGCCCGATGGCGAACAGCCGCAGCCAGAGCGGCTGGCCGACGAAGCTGAAGTCGCCGTAACCGACAGTCGCAATGGTCTCGGTCGAGAAGTAGAGCGCGTCGACCAGACTCATCCCGGGCCGGTGATAGGTGAAGCGCAGCAGAACGGTGGCGAAGGCCAATAGTGCGAGCGAAACCCCAAGGGCGCGAAAGAGGTTCGGGTTGACGTCGTCGCGAAAGGCGCGAACGGCGCCGATTGCGCGCAACGGCAGCGGACGGCGGGAACGTGTTCGTGGACGGTGCACGGCGATCTCGATGCCCTGCGCGGCGAGGTCGTCGACCGTACCGATCATCGCGACCCGATCGCCGGGTTCGACCGGCAGATCCCGGCCCGGACAAGGCACGACCGATCCCGAGCTCGACCCGGAACCGGCAGGCAACACGGCGACCGGCGCGAGGTCACCATAGAGTTCGCGCAGGGTGCCCCCGGCGTTCGGGGCGTACGCCGCGGACACGATGAACTCGTTGCCTGCCACCGAGATCGAGTGCGTGGTGCGCCCCAGCAATGCCTCGATGACCGACGGGGCGGCGAGCTCGGCGACATCGAGAACGGCGCCCGGCCCGTTGCGAGAGGCGACCGCATCACGGAGCACCGGATTGGAGAGGTTCGCCACCACTCGCACATGGGGTTCGAGAGTTCTTGCCAGCAGCGCGATCTCGAGGTTCACGGCATCATCTGATCCGGCGCACACCACCGCCGCGGCATGCCCGAGGTCGGCATCGGCGAGGCCGGCCGGCGACGCCAGTCCGACGACGCGCGCACCGGCACTGGCGAGTTCTTCGGTGATCCGCAGCGTCAACGCGTCGTCACCGTGCACGATGATGTGACCGGGCATCTCGCAGACGCTACCCGCGGCTCGCCCCTCACGCGTGCCGGACGCCGGCCGCCGGTCAGCCCAGACAGCTCGGCCCGAGCAGGGCCTTGAGGTCGCCCATGAGGGCTGAGCTCGGGGTGACCCGCAGCGCTTCGGTGAGGCGCAACACCGTCGATCGATCGCCCGAGACGAGCGTGACGTGTACGTCCGCGATGCCGGGATGGCGGGTCAGAACCTGCTTGAGGGCGGCAACCCGATCCGGTGTACACAGGCGCGAGGGCAGGGTCAGCGACACCGGTTTGGAATCGCCGGCCGCAGCAAGATCGGGCACTGCGAGATCGTTGGCGCTGATCATGGTCGAGTCGTCGCGCTGGTTGACGCGCGCCCGCACGAGCACGATGTTGTCGGGCGCGATGTCCATGCCGTATACGGCGAACGCTCGCGGGAAGAAGTAGACCTCCACCCCGCCGACCATGTCCTCGATGGTCACCGCGGCCCACGGCTCGCCCTTCTTGTTCACCCGCCGGGTGACCGCGGAGATGATGCCGCCGATGGTGATCTGCGCGCCGTCGGGCACGTTGCCCTCGAGGAGCTGCGTGATGGACGTGTCGGTCTGGGCCGCGATGGCGTGTTCGACCCCCGCCAACGGATGCCCGGACACGTAGAGCCCCAACATCTCTCGCTCCAGGGTCAGCTTGTGCTTGGTGTCCCATTCCTGGTCGGGCACCTTCACGGCGAACACCTCGGCAAGGCTGTCGCCGGCGGCCTCGTCCCCGCCGCCGAACAGATCGAACTGACCGATCGCCTCGGCCTTCTTGGTGCCGATGACCGACTCGACGGCCTCGGTGTGGATCAGGAACAGGCCCTTGCGGGGATGGCCAAGCGAATCGAACGCTCCCGCCTTGACCAGCGACTCGGTGACCTTCTTGTTGCACGCCGTGACGTCGATCTTGTTGAGGTAGTCCGAGAAGGACGTGTACTTACCCTTCTCTTCACGCGCGCCGAGGATCGAGCCGACGACGCCGCTGCCGACGTTGCGGATGGCTCCCAGACCGAACCGGATGTCGCCACCGACGGCCGCGAAGTTGCGTTGCGACTCGTTGACGTCGGGCGGCAGGACGGTGATGCCCATCTTGCGGCAGTCCGACAGATAGATGGCGGCCTTGTCCTTGTCGTCACCGACCGAGGTCAACAGTCCCGCCATGTACTCGGCCGGATAGTTCGCCTTGAGGTAGGCGGTCCAGAACGAGACCAGGCCGTAGCCTGCGGCGTGCGACTTGTTGAACGCGTACCCGGCGAACGGCAGGATCGTGTCCCACAACGCCTTGATGGCGGCCGCGGAGAAGCCGTTGTCCTTCATGCCCGCCTCGAAGCCCTCGAACTCCGCGGCGAGGACCTCGGCCTTCTTCTTGCCCATCGCGCGGCGCAAGATGTCGGCTCGTCCGAGCGAGTACCCGGCGACCTTCTGCGCGATCTGCATGATCTGCTCTTGGTAGACGATCAGACCGTAGGTGTCGGCGAGGATTTCCTTGAGCGGCTCGGCCAGCTCGGGGTGAATCGGCTTGACGTCCTGCCGACCGTTCTTGCGGTCGGCATAGTCGTTGTGGGCGTTCATGCCCATCGGGCCCGGACGATACAGAGCGAGCACCGCCACGATGTCCTCGAAACCGGTGGGCTGCATACGTTTGAGCAGTTCCCGCATGGCCGCGCCGTCGAGCTGGAACACGCCGAGCGTGTCACCGCGCGCGAGCAGTTGGTAGGTCTTCGGGTCGTCGAGCGGCGTCTTGTCGAGATCGAGGTCGAATCCGCGGTTGGTCTTGATGTTCTCGATCGCGTCGCCGATGACGGTGAGGTTGCGCAGACCGAGGAAGTCCATCTTCAACAGGCCGATGGCCTCACACGACGGATAGTCCCAGCCGGTGATGATCGCCCCGTCCTGGGCGCGCTTCCAGACCGGGATGGCGTCGGTCAGCGGCTCGCTGGACATGATGACCGCACACGCGTGCACGCCGGCGTTGCGGATCAGGCCCTCGAGCCCGAGCGCGGTGTCGTAGATCTTCTTGACGTCCGGGTCGGTCTCGATGAGGGTGCGGACCTCGGTGGCCTCACCGTAGCGCTCGTGGGCAGGGTCGGTGATACCCCAGACCGGGATGTCCTTGGCCATGACCGGCGGTGGCAGCGCCTTGGTGATGCGGTCGGCGATGGCGAATCCGGGCTGCCCGAACTGGACGCGGGCGGAGTCCTTGATCGCAGCCTTGGTCTTGATGGTGCCGAATGTGATGACCTGGGCCACCTTGTCACTGCCCCACCGCTCGGTGGCGTAGCGCACCATCTCACCGCGGCGGCGATCGTCGAAGTCGATGTCGATATCGGGCATCGACACACGTTCGGGGTTGAGGAATCGCTCGAACAGCAGTCCGTACGGAATGGGATCGATGTTGGTGATCCCCAGCGCCCACGCGACGAGTGAACCGGCAGCCGAACCACGTCCCGGCCCGACGCGGATACCGACCTCCTGAGCGTGCCGGATCAGGTCGCCGACCACCAGGAAGTAGGCCGGGAAACCCATCTGGATGATGACGTCGAGCTCGTAGGCTGCGCGATCCTGATAATCCTGCGGCACGTCCGAGTCGGGAAAGCGCCGTCCGAGGCCGGCGGCGACCTCTTTGCGCAGCCAGGTCTGCTGGCTCTCACCCTCGGGTACCGGGAAGACCGGCATGCGATCGTGGTGGGTGAACACGTCGGCGTAGCTCTGGACGCGCTCGCCGATCTCCACGGTGGCGTCACACGCGCCCGGGATGACCGAATCCCATTGCGCGCGCATCTCATCGGCGGATTTGAGGTAGTAGCCGTCGCCGTCGAACCTGAACCGGGTCGGATCCGAGAGCGTTTTGCCGGTCTGCACACACAGCAGCGCCTCATGGCTCTTGGCGTGATCTTTGGTCACGTAGTGGCAGTCGTTGGTGACGATCGGCCGGATGCCGAGTTTGCGGCCGATCTCGAGCAGCCCGTCTCGGACGCGGCGCTCGATCTCCAGACCGTGCTCCATCAGCTCGAGGAAGAAGTTCTCCTTGCCGAAGATCTCCTGCCATTTGGCCGCGGCCTCGAGCGCTTCGCGGTCATGGCCGAGGCGTAGCCGGGTCTGCACCTCACCGGACGGACACCCGGTGGTGGCGATGATGCCTTCGGAATGCTGCGCGATGATCTCGGCATCCATCCGCGACCACTTGCCCAGCTGACCCTCGATCGAGGCGCGCGAGGACAGGGTGAACAGATTACGCAGGCCGGTTGCGTTCTCCGCGACCATCGTCATGTGCGTGTAGGCGCCCGAGCCGGAGACGTCGTCGCCCTTCTGATCACGCGTACCCCACAGCACGCGCTTGGTGTTGAACCGTGACTCCGGCGCGATGTAGGCCTCGATACCGATGATCGGCTTGATGTCGTTGCGCACCGCGGTGTTGTAGAACTCGCTGGCGCCGAACATGTTGCCGTGGTCGGTCATACCGATGGCGGTCATCCCGAGGCGCTTGGCCTCGGCGAACAGCGGCGACACCTTGGCCGCGCCGTCGAGCATCGAATACTCGGTGTGGTTGTGCAGGTGAACAAACGAATCGGCCACTGGCGCTTCTCACCTCGACATCGTGCAGACGGTCACTTCCGCCCGCGGCACCGATCGACACCGGTACGCACGAGCGGGTCCCACTCTATGCCGACGCACCGACAGTCTCGGCGGGGCGCGCCCGCCTGTGACGGATGAGGCACCGGGGACGGCGTGTCGCCGACGGGCGTGTCGCTCAGGCCCGACGCAGCACGTCCAGAGCTTGCTGCAGATCTCTCGGATATGGGCTGACGAACTCGACATACCGCCCATCGGCGGGATGGGCGAAGCCCAGGGACCGCGCATGCAGCCATTGCCGTTCCAGGCCCAGTCGGGTCGCCAGCACCGGATCGGCCCCATAGGTCAGATCGCCACAGCACGGGTGATGCAGCGCGGAGAAGTGGACCCGGATCTGGTGGGTTCGCCCGGTTTCGAGATGGACGTCGAGCAGCGAGGCCGCCGCGAACATCTCGACCGTGTCGTAGTGGGTGACGCTCGGCTTGCCGTTGGCGGTGACCGCGAACTTCCAGTCGCTGCCGCGGTGGCGGCCGATCGGGGCGTCGATCGTGCCTTCCGAGGGATCGAGATGCCCTTGCACCAGAGCGTGGTACCCCTTGTCGACCTCACGGTCCCGGAACGCCCTTTTGAGAAGCGAATACCCGTGCTCGGAGACGGCGACGACCATCAGCCCGGAGGTGCCGACGTCCAGACGCGAGACGATGCCCTGGCGCTCCTGGGCGCCGGAAGTGGAGATCCGGTAGCCGGCCGCGGCGAGCGCCCCGACGACCGTCGGGCCGCTCCATCCGACCGACGGGTGCGCGGCGACACCGACCGGCTTGTCGACGACGATGATGTCGGAGTCGTGATAGACGACGTCAAGGTCTTCGACCGGCGTCGGCTCGACGCGCAGCGGTTGTTCCGGCTCGGGCAGCACCACGTCGAGCCAGCTGCCTGCACTGAGTTTGTGGGATTTGCCGACGACCGCGCCATCGACGGTGACGTCACCGTCGTCGGCGAGACGCCCCGCGACGGTGCGCGAGAGCCCGAGGATCCGGGCGACGCCGGCGTCGGCGCGCATCCCGTCTACCCCGTCGGGAACGGGCAGGGACCGCGATTCACGCATCGGCGTCGTCCGCCCCGCCGGACTTCGACGACCGGCCACCCGGCGGCTCGCCCGGTGTGTCGTCCGCTGTGTCCTCGTCCGCTGTGTCCTCATCCGCTGTGTCATCCGGATCGTGGCGGGCCGCCCAGCCCGACCGGGAGCCGTCGTAATCGAAGCCGAGCAGCGAGAGCACCACCAGCAGCACCGCGCCGCAGACCACCGCGGAATCGGCCAGATTGAACACCGGCCACCAGCCCACCGAAATGAAGTCGACGACGTGACCGCGCAGTGGTCCCGGCGAGCGGAAGATCCGGTCGATCAGGTTGCCCAGCGCACCACCGAGCACCAGTCCGAGGCCGAGAATCCACCAGCCCGACCGCAACCGGCTCGAGTAGCGGATGATGACGACGACGACGGCGAGGGCGATGAGTGTCAGCACCCAGGTGTAGCCGGAGCCGGAACCCATCGAGAACGCCGCGCCGCTGTTGCGCAGCAGTTGCAGGGTCACGACGTCACCGATGACCGACACCGGAACCAGCGGATCGATCAGCGCGACCACCAGGGATTTGGTGAGGATGTCGAGCAACACGACGATGCCGGCGACGGCGATGAGGACGGCGAGCACCTTCTGGCCACGGACTCCCCGGAACCCACCCCTGGGGCTCCGGGTCTGCTCGCCGGGCGGGGTCTCGTTCATCCCGGCACCCGAAGGGGCCTCATGTGCAGCTGAGTCGTCCACCCGTCCATCATCCCTGATGCGTGCAATACGCTGACTGCCGTGTCCCCCACGTCCGATTCGCACGGACCCGCCGAACCCGCGGTCCACCGGTCGGCGTCGCCCCGCCGCCGGGCCCGGACGCGCGCCGCGACCACGGTCTGCGCGATGGTCCTCACGACTGGGCTCGTGATGACCGGCTGTGGCTCCGACTCCGATTCCGAATCCTCGTCGGCACCGCCCACCCCCACCGGCGGATGCGCCACCGACCCGGCCACCGGTCTGACACAGGCCACGTCGATCCCCATCCCGTCGGCCACCCTCAGCCGCACATCGCCCGGTGCCGAGCCCCTGCGGACGGCCACCGTGGCGCCGGATACGAAAGTCCCACAAAAGGTATCGCTGTCGACCACCTCGAGCGAGGTCTCGACCACAGCAGAGACCACCCAGTCGGTGACCACGCCGCTGACCGCCCGATTCGGATGCTCGGCGACCGACGAGCTGAATCTGGTGTTCGGGACGCCGACATCTCCGCAGTCCGAGCTGTCCGATCAACTGAAGGCGGCGACCGGCAGTATCGCCGGGATCACCTTCGGCCCGGCGCTGAGCCCGTTGTCGCTGCGGCTGCGGCCCACCGATGCGGCGTCGGCACCGGCGCGTCGCGCGTTGGAGCAGTCCATCGTGCAGTCCCTGCAGAATTCATTGGTACTGCCCACCGAGCCGATCGGCGTCGGCGCGACCTGGCACAGCGAACGCACCATCGCCGGCGCGGCAACCGTCGTCCAGACCATCGAGGCCCGCCTCACGCGCTGGGAGGGCAGCCGCCTCACCATCTCGTTCACCTCCGACGAGACACCGGTCAATTCGGTGTTCACCATCCCCGGGGGCAATGCCACGCTGACGATCGATCGCTACACCTACACCGGCTCGGGCGAGATCACCATCGACCTCACCCGCGGTCTCCCGGTCGGTGGGGACGCAAGTTACACCGGCGCCCGTGAACTCGCGGGAGCCGATCCCGGCCGGCCCCTCGTGCAGCGCATCGGGTTCGCCATGAGCTGGAAGTGATCGCGCACAGGCACCGGAGACGGCCGAAAGGCCCGGACACCCCCGACAGCGCGGACACCCCGCAGGCCCCGACTCGACGAGTCGGGGCCTGCGGGGGCTGGCGAGGGGCGGTGATCGTCACCGCCGGCCATATGTCAGCTCGGCGGACGAGCGCTCGTGCGGTGACTCGGCGTCGCCGACGGGCACATCGGGCTCGTCACACCGTTGTTGGTGATCAGCGGGCAGATGAAGCTACTGGCTAGCTTCCACCGGCCATTGTCGTAGACGATCTGGGCGTCGATGTCCTGCGGCTGCTGGTCGGGCAGCTTGACCTGGACCCGGACGCTGGCCCGATTCGGGCCGTCGGCGGTCACCGGACCGCGGATCTGGTATCCGGCACCCGGGTTGTCCTTGCGGAGCTGCACCAGTTTGTCGAAGACCGCCGGATCCTTCTCCGAGTTCTGCACCAGCAGCGTCTTCTGCGCATTGGGCACGTTCGGGTCGAGCGCGGTCTGCAGCATCTGGTTCAACGTGGCCACCGGGGGCGGCTGGGTCGGGTTGGTCACCGCGTCACCCGATGCGGAGGTCGAGGCGGCGCTGGTGGTGGACGGGGCGACGGTGGGGATGTCGTCGGAACTGTCGTTGCTGCCACAGGCTGCAACGCCGACGGTCACCGCGGCCGTGATCATGACGGCCCCCACGAACTTCGGAAACTTCAACGAACTCCCTCACTGTGTCGGACTTTGTCCACTGTGTCGGACTCTTGACGCGGATCGACCACCACGTCGGCGGCCGGAGCTCACACCACTATGCCAAACGGCATCCCGTTACCGGCATGGCGTACGTCGCCGGCTCACCGGTTGACGTCCTCGGCGGGTCGGCGCAACCTTGTGATCCATGGCACCCACGCCGGTATCTCGCATCGCCCTGATCACCACCGGCGGCACCGTCGCCGCGCAGACCGGCTCGGACGGAGCCGTCCCTGTTCTCTCGGCCGACGAGGTCCTCGCGACGGCTCCCGGGCCGTCGCCGGAGACCACCGACGGGCCGGTGTCACCGCAGGTCGTACCCGTTGACCTGATGTCGGTGGATAGCTCGGCGATGACCCCCGCCGATCAGTTCCGGGTCATCGCGGCGATCGCCGACTCGCTGCGCGACCCCGGGGTCGTCGGGGTCGTCGTCACCCATGGCACCGACACGATGGAGGAGACCGCTTTTCTCGCCGATCTGTTCGCCGCAGATCCGCGGCCGGTGATCTTCACCGGCGCGCAATATCCGGCCGACTCGCCCGTCGCCGACGGTCCGGCGAACATCGCCGCGGCGATCGCCCTGGCCGCGGACCCGCGGGCACGTTCGGCCGGCGTGCAGATCGTTCTCGGCGGCCAGGTGCGTGCGGCGCGCGGCGCGTTCAAGGCGTCGACGGTGGACCTCGATGCCTTCGACACCGTGCACGACGCGCTACCCCGCCCGATGCTGACCGGCCCGATCCCCCGCGGACATCCCGTACGCGTCGACGCCTACACCCTGTATCCGGGGGTGTCACCGGGCATCATCGCGGCGTCGGTGTCGCAGAACGCCGCCGGCATCGTGCTGGCCGGAACCGGATCGGGCAACACCCATCCCGACATCACCGCCGAGGTCAGCCTGGCACGTCAACGCGGTGTGGTCGTCGTCGTGACCACCCGGGTGCCCTACGGTCCGGTCGTGGCGACCTACGGCGGCGGCGGCGGCGCGGTGGACCTCGAACGCGCCGGTGCCATCGTGTCGACGTGGCTGCGTGCACCGCAGGCGCGCGTCGCCCTGCAGGCGCTGCTCACCACCGGGTGCGACGACGACGAGGTCGCCGACTTCTTCTCCGCCTCCCAGCCGCGCGACTGATACCCGGCCGGCCGGGATCAGGGTTGCGGCCAGTCCAGGCTGTCGAGGGGATCGGCGCGGTCCAGGTCGGGGTCGTCGGCGGCGAAGGTATGTGCCGGGCCGGGCCCGGTCGAACGGGTCTCGAAGCGCACGGTGACCACACCGTGCCCCGCGCCCTGAACCCATCCGTGGCCATACCGGCGATGCCGGACGTCGTGTCCGGTCGACCATTCGCGGGATGCCGCCGCACTGCCCGTACCCTCTGCTGATCCCGTGTCGGCTATTGCCCTGTCGGGATCGTCGCCGTCGATGTCCCCGCTGCCGTCGATGTCCCCGCTGCCGTCGTGCGCCGCGACCACCGGCGCACCGGCGGTGGCGAGTTCGTCGAACAGGGCATATTGCTCGACATCGGTGAGTCCGGAATACCCCACTCCGACAAGGCGAATCGGACCGACGGCCTCGGGATCGAGCGCCATCCGCTGCGCCACCGCGGCGAGCGCGTCGATGTCGCTGGTGGCCGCGGACAACGTGGAACTACGGGTGAGAATCGACATGTCGGCACGTCTGAGTTTCAGCACGACGGTACGCGCGCCACGCCCGTCGGCGAGCAGTCGCCGGTGGGCATCGGTCGCCGATCGATCGATCGCCGGGCGCAGCGCGCCCATGGACACGATGTCGTGCGGAAAGGTCGTCTCGGCGGAGATCTGTTTGGCGGCAGCACGTTCGGCGACCGGCCGATCGTCGATACCCTGGGCGAGCCGGTGCAGCGCCGGGCCGCTCGTGGCACCGAGAACCGAGGCGATCTCCAACTCGCTGAGGGCGGCGAGATCGCCGATGGTGTCGATACCGAGCCGCGCCAGCCGGTCTCCGGATACCGGTCCGATCCCCCACAGCTTGCGCACCGGCAACGCGTGCAGGAACGCGAGTTCACGACTGGGTGAGATCACCATGACCCCATCGGGTTTCGCCATACCCGACGCGATCTTCGCGATCTGCTTGCCCGACCCGAAGCCGACCGAGGCGGCCAGGCCCACCTCGTCGCGAATCCGGCTGCGGACGTCCTCGGCGAATTCGCGTGCCGTGTCCGCTCCGGCACCGGCCAGCGATTCGGGCTCGGCGAAGGCCTCGTCGAACGACAGCATCTCGATGACCCCGACCGCCTCGCGGACCAGCGCGAAGATCCGCTCGCTCACCACGCGGTACACACTCCCGCGCGGCGGCAACACCACCGCCTGCGCCCCGACCAGCCGTCGCGCCTGGTGCATCGGCATCGCCGAGAACGCCCCGTGCACCCGGGCGGCATAGCTTGCACCCGCCACGACGCCGCGACCGCCCGCGCCGCCGACGAGAACCGGCCGGCCGTGCAGTGTGGGCCGGGTGAGTTCTTCGACCGAGGCGAAGAACGCGTCCATGTCCAGGTGCATCACCCAGCGGGCGCTGCGCTCGGCGTCGTCGCGGCGCTCGTCCTCACTGCGACCGGGATCGGTGGACACCAAGGAATGGTATGCGGCCACACGTGCGCGCGATCGAGGCGCCACGGCGCGCGCCCGGCTAGCGCACCGCCGGGCCCTGCGCCACCACGGTGAACACCGGGATCTGCGCGGCGTGCTCGGCCAACTGCGCCTCGCTCGCGTCGGCGGCGAGACCGTCGGGCAGGAACCGGCCGACCTCCCAGCCCCATTTGTCCAGGTAGCGGTGAATGATCGGCGCCCGCTGCTCGGCGGCGACCTCGGCGAGTGCGACGTGGCGCGTGCGGCGTCCACGCCGCAACTGCCCTTCCCCGGCGGCGCGTGCGTTGCGGACCCATTGGGTCCGGCCGCGGATCGAGATGAGGTACTCGGAGCCCTCGAAAAGGAGTGGGTTCACCGGAATCTGTTGGGGCGTACCGGTCTTGCGGCCTGTCACGGTCAGCGTCTGTGCCCCGGCGAGGTTGATGCCGTGGTTGGCGAGCCAGCGCACGACGCCATTCATCCGGGCATCCATCGGCTGCGGCGGAATGTAGTGGTCAGTGGTCATCGGAGGGCCTTTCGTGGACGACGATTCGGTCGGTGGCATCGGACGGAGTCCACCGAGAGCGGTGCTCTCGAATCGAGTATGCGACCTGCCGTCGACGAATGCAAGAGCACCGCTCTCGTTTGTGTCATGATGCGTCCATGCCCGACGCACACACCCGCACCCGAGCCGAGAACCGGCGAGCGATGGAAGCCGAGATCCGGCGGCTCGGACGGGCACACCTGAGCACTCATGGCGCCGCCGCGTTGTCCCTGCGCGCCATCGCACGCGATTTGGGCGTTGTCTCGTCCGCGGTGTATCGCTACGTACCGAGCCGCGACGAACTGCTCACCCTGCTCCTGATCGAGGGCTACACCGATCTCGCCGACGCGGTGGACGCCGCGGTCGAACGCGCCGACCCCGGCGCGCCGCGCGCCCGACTCATGGCCGCGGCCATGGCGATCCGGTCATGGGCGGTCGACGACCCGGCACGCTGGGCGTTGTTGTACGGCAGTCCGGTGCCCGGCTACGCCGCGCCGGCCGACCGCACCGTGGGACCCGGCACGCGCGTCATCGCGCGACTGCTGCGCGAACTGTCCGCCGCACCGTCGTCCGGGTCGAACCCCCAGCCGGACAAGGGCTTTCCCGCCGAACTGGCACACGACCTCGATGCCATCCGCACCGAATTCGGGTCCGACCTGCCCGACACCACGCTCCTGGCCGCGACCACGTTGTGGGCCGCCGTCATCGGCGCGACGTCCCTCGAGGTCTTCGGCCAATACGGCGCCGACACGTTCGCCGCACCCGAGCAGCTGTTCACGGCGCAGATCGACGCCGTCCTATCCCTGATCGTCGGCTGAACCGGCGGCCGTGACCGTCGAGATGTCCGCGGTCACCCCGTCGCCGAGTTCGATGGCGCCACGCTCGCCGGAGTCGGTCACCGCGAATTGCACGGCCAGCACCTCGGTGGCGATCAGCTCGGCGTGGGTACGTGCCCATTCGAGCCGCTGCGCCGGGACTACCAGCCGCACGATGATGCGGTCGGACACGTCGAGTCCGAGGGTGCGCCGCGCCTCCTGGAGTTCACGGACCCGGTCCTTGGCCCAGCCCTCCGCCTCGAGTTCCTCGGTGACCGTGGTGTCGAGCACGACGAGCCCACCGCCATCGGGCAGCTCCGCCGTCGACTCGGGTTCCTCGGCCACAAGCCGGCGCGTGTACTCGCCCGGCTCCAGGTCGATGCCGTCGGCGCGGACCACCTCGGTACCGTCGTCGGTGGTCCGCAACTCCCAGTTGCCGGCCTTGACCGCCTTGATCACCCGCTGGACCTCTTTGCCGAGTCGTGGACCGGCCGCCCGCGCATTCACCACCAGTTCCTGGCGGCCGTACGCGTCCGCATCGGTCGACAACGTCACCGATTTCACGTTCATCTCGTCGGCGATGAGGTCGGTGAAGGGTTCGAGTTGCCGCGCGGTCGGCGACGCCACGGTCAGTCCGGGCAACGGCAACCGCACCCGCAGCTTGTTGGCCTTGCGCACACTCGACGCGGTCGAGCACACGGCCTGCACCTCGTCCATCGCCGCCACGAGCGCGGGATCGGCGGGCAGCTCGACGGCAGACGGCCAGTCGGTCAGATGCACCGAACGCTGACCGGTCAGTCCGCGCCAGATCGCCTCGGTCGCCATCGGCAACAGCGGAGCGCCCAGCCGCGAGGCGATCTCGAGCACCGTGAACAATGTGTCGAAGGCATCCGGATCGGTATCCTGACCGGCCCAGAACCGTGCCCGCGAACGGCGCACGTACCAGTTGGTCAGCGATTCGACGAAGCGCCGCAACGTGTCACACGCCCCGGCGATGTCATAGACGTCGAGCGCGGCGGTCATCTCGTCGCGGGTCACCGCGAGCTTGGCCAGGATGTAGCGGTCGAGGACGTTGGACGAGTCGGTTCGCCACGTCGCCGGCCGATCGGCATAGAGCTGTAAGAAGCTGTAGGCGTTCCACAGGGGCAGCAGTGCCTGCCGCACCCCCTCCCGGATCCCCTTCTCGGTGACCACCAGGTTGCCACCGCGCAGCACCGGCGAGGCCATCAGGAACCACCGCATCGCGTCGCTGCCGTCGCGGTCGAAGACCTCGTTGACATCGGGATAGTTGCGCTTGGACTTGCTCATCTTCTGGCCGTCGTCACCCAGGACGATGCCGTGGGCCACCACACTTTTGAACGCCGGACGATCGAACAGCGCGGTCGCGAGGACGTGCAGGTTATAGAACCAGCCGCGGGTCTGCCCGTTGTACTCGACGATGAAGTCACCTGGATTGTGTGGCGCCGTACCCGTGCCGGGGTCCCCGTCGAACCAATCGGCGTTCTCGAACGGGTAGTGCACCTGCGCGAACGGCATCGAGCCGGACTCGAACCAGCAGTCGAGCACCTCGGGCACCCGGCGCATCGTCGAATTGCCGGTCGGGTCATCGGGATTGGGTCGGGTGAGCTCGTCGATATACGGGCGGTGCAGATTGTCCGGGCGCACACCGAAGTCGCGTTCGAGTTCATCAAGTGAGCCGTACACGTCGATACGCGGATGTTCCGGATCGTCGGAGACCCACACCGGGATCGGCGCGCCCCAGAAGCGGTTTCGGCTGATGTTCCAGTCCCGCGCACCCTCGAGCCACTTGCCGAACTGGCCGTCGCGGATGTGCTCGGGCGCCCAGCTGATCTGCTTGTTGAGCTCGAGCATGCGCTCCTTGATCGGCGTGACCGCGACGAACCACGACGGCACGGCCATGTAGATCAACGGTTTTCCCGATCGCCACGAGTGCGGATAGGAGTGCTCGATCGTCTCGTGCCGCACCATGCGGCCCGCACGCGCATCCGGACCGGCCAGGACGTGATCGCCGCCGGCCTTGAGATCCTTGATGATCACCGGGTTGGCGTCGAAGACCATCAGCCCCTCATATGACGGCACCATCGAGGTGAAGCGCCCGCCCGGATCGAGTGGTTGCACGACCTCGATGCCGTTGGCGGTGGCCAGCTCCATGTCCTCCTCACCGAATGCGGGAGCCAGATGGACGATGCCGGTACCGCTTTCGGTGGTGACGTAGTCGCCGAGCAGGATCCGATGGGCGTTCGGATGCCCGACGAAGAAGTCGAACGGCGGGGTGTACTGCAGATCGGCGAGCTGGGCGCCCTGATAGGTGCCGAGCACCTCCAGACCGGTGGCCTCCTGGGTCACTCCACCATCTCCGATCGGCGCGCCCGCTCCTTGGGCACCACCCAGCTCCTTCGCGTACGAACCGAGCAGCGCCTCGGCGAGCAGATACTCGTGGCCATCGGCAGCACGCACGTGCACATAGGTGACGTCGGGGTTCACCGCGATCGCGAGGTTGCTCGGCAGCGTCCACGGGGTCGTCGTCCAGATCAAGGCGTTGACCCCGTCGAGCGGACTGCCGGCGGCGACGAGCGGCATGGTCACGGTGACGGCCGGGTCCTGCCGCATCCGGTAGGCGTCGTCGAGCTTGGACTCCTGGTTGCTCAGCGGGGTCTGCTCGTACCAGCTGTAGGGCAGCACCCGGTAGCCCTGATAGACCAGTCCCTTGTCCCACAGCCGTTTGAACGCCCACATCACCGACTCCATGTAGTCGATGTCGAGGGTCTTGTAGTCGTTGTCGAAGTCGACCCAGCGCGCCTGCCGGGTCACGTAGTCGCGCCACTCGCCGGTGTACCGGAGCACCGAATCCCGGCAGTAATCGTTGAACCGCTCCATGCCCATCTTCTCGATCTCCGACTTGTCGGTGATCCCGAGCTGACGTTCGGCTTCGAGCTCTGCAGGCAATCCGTGTGTGTCCCAGCCGAATCGGCGCTCGACCTTCTTGCCGCGCATGGTCTGGTACCGCGGTACCACATCTTTGACGTAGCCGGTCAGCAGATGACCGTAGTGCGGGAGACCGTTGGCGAAGGGCGGGCCGTCGTAGAAGACGAACTCCTCGGCGTGCACGCGATTGTCGATGGAGGCGCGAAAGGTGTCGTCGCCATCCCAGTACTGCAAAACGGTCTGCTCGACATCCGGGAACGACGGCGCGCCGCGCTCGCCCCCGGTCATGTCGACGACCGGATAGACCCGGCTCCCGGATTCACGTGCGCCGGATTCGGGTGCGTCGGGGGTGTGCGGGGACGGACTGGCGTCGGTCACGGCTGGTCTCCTCGTGCCATCTCACAACTGTGTCGGCACGGGGACGCAGCCGGAATATCGGTTGCGCGGTACCACCCCGCTTGCATCGGCGGACCGATGCCTCTCATGACCCGCTGGAGCAACACGCACGCTCAAGAAGTCGTCGGCTGTGACGGGCCGGCCCGCCCGGTTCTACTGAGAACACGCGCCGGGCGGTTCCGTTCTTCCGAGTGCTCCCCGGTGATGGCCGGATCGATGCGAACGCCAGTCTAACCGCGTCGGTCCCGGATGGGCCAACTCTGCCGACCGACCGGGTCCGCGCAACTGTTCGTCGTCGCCGACCGGGCGACGACGCTCACTCCCGCGGGGGTCGCCAGTCGGGGTGGAGCGGATCGATCTTTCCCGGACCCTCCCGCGGCGGACCCTCCCGCGGCGGGCCTTCCCGCGGCGGACGGCCCGGGGAGCCTTGTCGACCGGTGTTCGGCGGGGAGGCACGGTTGCCTTGTGGTGGCCGCGGATGCCGCCCATACGGGTCCGGCCGCCCGCGCTGTCCAGGATTGGGCCCCGGATTCTGCGCCGGCGGGCGTGACCGGTTCGGTGGCGGTTGGCCGGCAGCGGGCCCTCCGGAACGATTGGGATCACCGGCGCGCTGAGCATCACCGGCGCCGACCGATCGCAAATAGTCCGCGTAGCCGCGTTCGCCGGTCGAGGGCGGCGACGGTGGTACGGGTCGGGACCGGTCCGGTTGCGACTTATCCTGCTGTTCCCGGCCCTGCTGATCCCGGCCCGGCTGGGGTCCACGCTGTTGCGGCCGAGGCGCATCCGACTGGCGTTGACCGCCGGTGGGCGGCGAATCAGGGCGCGACATCACGTCTTCCCAGAGCGCGCGACGGTCGTCCTCCGGGAACCTGACCGGTCCATCGTCGTCTGCGACATCGCCACCGTCATCGAGATAGCGATCATCCGCGTAGTCCGCGGCGTCCGAATCGGAGTCGTCACCGGTCGCGACATCATCGCGGTCGACATCATCGGGTTCGACATCTCCGAATCCGAATCCACCGCCGGTGTCCTCGTCCTCCGGCTTGCCGCGTCGTCCGCTCCAGACGATGTCGGTGACGAGGAAGATCAGCCCGATCAAACACACCACGATGCAGGCGATCGCCAGCCACAGTGTGCCGGTGATCAGCCCGACGACAAGCAGGACGAAACCGACAAGGGTGGCAGTCAGCGCCAGGGTCAGCACGTCATCGACCTACGTTGATCGGGTTCAGCTCTGCGAGTAGCTGCTGAAACCACCGTTGCCCGGATCTGTCGAGAAGGACTGATCCGCCTGACGACCACTTTCCACCGGCGCGGCGCTGCCACGCTGCTGCAGTTCCTCGAGCTGAGATTCCAGATAGGTCTTGAGACGAGTGCGGTACTCGCGCTCGTAGATCTTGAGCTGTTCGATCCGTCCCTCGAGCACCCCACGCTGCTGGTTGATGGTGCCCATGATCTCGGAGTGTTTGCGCTCGGCATCGCTCTGTAGCGAGTCGGCACGTTCCTGCGCCTGGCGCAGTTGCGCCTCCGAGCGGGTCTGCGCATCGGCGAGAATGGCCTCCGAACGCTGCCGCGCGTCGGCCAGCAGTGCCTCGGATTTGTTCTGCGCATCGGAAACCATCGAATCCGAACGCTGCCGCGCGTCGGCCAGGAGCGAGTCGGCTTCATGCCGCGAGGTGCTCGTCAGGCGATCGGCCGTCTCCTGCGCGAGCGCCAGAACCTTGGCTGCACGGACATGTGCGTCCGCGTCGCCCGCGGGCGACGCCGCCTGGCTGGGAGCCGAGGTGGGCTCTGGCGCGGCGGCCGCGAAGACCTGGGTGTGATCTTCCGACGGTGCCGGTGACGAAGCCCCGGCACCCGACTTGGCATCGGAGAGTTCACCGTCGAGCTCCTCGACGCGCTGCTTGAGATCGGAGTTCTCGTCGATCAGCCGCGCAAGTTCTGCTTCGACAAAGTCGAGGAACTGATCCACCTCGTCTTCGTTGTAGCCGCGTTTACCGATAGGCGGTTTGCTGAACGCGACGTTGTGCACATCAGCTGGTGTCAGCCGCATGTCGGTTCCCCTCAATGTCGTTCGAGCTGCTTGTCTTGGGTCGAGCGTCTCTTCGGTCAATTGTCGATCCACTGGTCATTACAGACTGTCACTGACCATTCATACCAGTCAAAATCTGTAACTAGCGTCTTATCCTGTCACATCCGAACCGTTCGGTGTAGGACATCGATGTCGTCCTGCAATCAAACGGTCGCTCAACTATGACATCAGCAACCGGGGCACGGGCCAAGCCCAGCCGGGGTTCCGAAGAGAATTTTGCGCCGGTTTCATGCATGTTCACATGCCGAGAGTTGACACACCGTACTTCGATGTGCCTGGCCGGATACTCACATACCGAGTGCCGATATCGCCGCACTCGTCCGGAATGAACTCGCGACCTGCATCGCGATCACCACCACGATCAATACGATCATCAGCGAGAGGTCGAGGCGCACCGGCCCGAGCGGAATCGGCGGGATGATTCGCCGGAGCAGCTTGATCGGCGGATCGGTGAGAGTGAAAGTGACCTCGATGAGCACCACGACGATGCCGGTGGGGCGCCATTCACGCGCAAAGCTGCGTACCAACTCGACGACGAGCCGGGCCAGGAGCAACAGCCAGTACACGAACAGGACGTAATAGATGACCTCGAACACAATCGCCACTTCTCAAGAGTGCCTGACGCAACGCGCCCGCGGCCGCACCGGGGGTTCCGGCACGTCGCCGCGGGCACGGGGACGCTAGGGGTACGGAATGTCCGGAATGCCGCGTCGCGACAGACTCGGTGACATTCGCGCCGGTCAGGACTGGTTATAGAACCCGGTCTCGGCGATCTTCCGCCGATCCTCGGGCGAGACGTCGACATCGGCCGGTGAGAGCAAGAACACCTTGGTGGCCACCTTGTCGAACGACCCACGCAGCGCGAAGGCGAGTCCGGCCGCGAAATCCACCAGCCGCTTGGCATCGTCATTGGTCATGTTGACCAGATCCATGATCACCGGGTTGCCGTCACGGAAACGCTCGCCGATGGTGCGCGCCTCACCGTAATCGGAGGGACGCAGGGTGGTGATCTTGTTCAGGGGACCGTCGGCGAACACCCGCTCGAGCTCGCCGTGGTCGGCGCCGGCCGAACGCGATGGGGAGGCCGCGCGCAGAGTCGCACCGCTCGAGCGCTGCAGCGGCTCGAGACGTGCCGCACGCATACGCTCCGGCGGCATCTCGGTGGCGGCCCGCACGCTTCCCGCGTATGCGTACTCGGCGCTGCCGTAGCCCTGAGCGCCATAGCCCTGGTCGTATCCCTCGTATCCGCCGACCGCAAGCCGTCGCTCCTCGACACGGCCGACGTCGCGGTAGCCTCCGTCACGGTAGTCGCCGTACCCGGAGTCGGCGAGTGCCTCGTCACGGTAGGACGAATCGCCGTAGTACTCATCCCGGTACGCGCGCTCGCGCTGCGCCTGCCGGACCGGACCGGGCTCGTCGAGGTAGTCGTCCTCGTACTCGCTCGGAGGCACCATGCCGAAATATGCCTTGAACTTCTGCATCGTGGTCATGCGCTGGGCCTCTCTGTCGTCCGACTCTCAAGAGTGGATGTTGCAGCTGTTGCCGGTGTGTGGGCTGTTCTCGGTGGTTCGCGTGTGACTTATGTGATTAGTGAGAGAGTATCGGCCGGGATCCCATGATCGCGGTACCGACACGCACGCATGTCGAGCCGTATTCGACGGCAATCACCATGTCCGAACTCATCCCCGCCGACAGCTGCCCGGCCTTCGGATGGTCGCGCAGAAACACCTCCCGCACACGGGCGGTCTCCGTCATCGCCTGGCGCGGATCGGCCTGCAGCGGCGCGATGACCATCAGTCCCAGAAGACGCAACGACGCGGCCGCCTCGACCCGATCGGCAAGCGCTGGCAACTCCGTCTCGAGGACTCCGCCACGGGTCGGATCACCATCGAGGCTGACCTGACAGAAAACCCCGAGCGGTTCCGACCGGAGGTGTCCGTCCAGCGCAGCCTGTGCACCCGTGGCCAACTGGTCGACGATCTTGTCACGATCCACCGAATGAACCGAACGTGCCCACTGCGCAACGGTTTTCGCCTTCTTCGTCTGCACGCTGCCGATCATGTCGAACACCGCGCCCGACTGCCCGGCCAGCTCACCGAGCTCGGCGATCTTGCGACTCGCCTCGGGCTCGCGGGACTCACCGAACTCCCGCTCCCCCAGCTCGATGAGCCGGGCCACGTCGGCGGCCGGGAAGAACTTCGTCACCACCAGCAACTCGACGTCACCGGGCTCTCTGTCCGCGGCCGCGACCGCCGCGTCGAGCGACTCGCGCACCGCGGCCAATCGCCCGGCGAGCTCCGCGGTCCGCCGATCGTTCATCGTCCGGCCTGCTCGGCCCCCGACGGTCCGGGCTCTGGTTCCATCCAGATGACCGACGCGAGCCGGCCGGTCGGCGCGCCGCGCCGATGACTGAACAGGACCCGGTCGGAGATCGTGTCTCGCGGATCTACGGCCACCGCGTTCACTCCCATGGCCAGCAGCTGACGCCGGATACCGGCCCTCAGGTCCAGGCCCGCGGTTCCGGCCGCGGTGCGGCAGGCACTTCCCGGCAGATACTCCTCGACGTCACGCTGCATCGAATCGGGAACCTCATAGTGTTCGCCGCCGGCCGCCGGACCCAAGAAGGCGCCGATACGTTCGGGCCGCGCGCCGAGGGTGATCATCGCCCGCAGCGCCGCAGGCACGATGCCGATCCGGGCACCCACTCGACCCGCGTGGACCCCGGCGATAACGCCCGCGACGTCGTCGCTGAGCAGTACCGGCACACAATCTGCCGACAACACCGCCAGCGCCACCCCGGGCAGCGCGGTCACCAAGGCGTCGGTGGCGGGCACCCGGATCGAGGGCCCGACGTGCTCGACATCCGACGACGAGAACGTCGACTCGTCGACCACGGCGACATTGCGACTGTGGATCTGCTCCATCCACACCAGCCTGGCCTCGTCCACCCCGATCCGCTCGGCCAACCGGGTGCGATTGGCCGCGACCGCAGCCGGGTCGTCGCCGACGTGATCGCCGAGGTTGAAACCGTCGTACGGTGCCGGCGAGACCCCGCCCGCCCGGGTGGTCGTCACCCGCCGTACCCGAACCGCGGCCGGCGGTCGCCGCACCGCGCCCGCGTCGTTCACGCCTACCGCTTCATGAACGACGGAACGTCCACGTCATCGTCGTCGTCGAGCGTTACGTTGTTGCGGCGGGGACGTTCCGGGGCCGGCGACGCGAAAGGGTCGCCCTGGCCCGCCGGCATCTCACCGAACAGCGGATCGTTCTTGGACGCTCGGGTCACGTCGCCGGCCTGCGCCGCACCGACCTTGCCCGCGCCGGGCGCCGCGGCCGGGGTGTCGGCCCGCTTGCGCGGTGATCCACTGTCGAATCCGGCGGCGATGACGGTCACCCGCACCTCGTCGCCGAGGTTGTCGTCGATGACGGTGCCGAAGATGATGTTCGCGTCCTCATGTGCGGCCTCCTGCACCTGGGTGGCGGCATTGTGGATTTCGAACAGGCCCAGGTCACTGCCGCCGGCGATCGAGATGAGCACACCACGTGCACCCTCCATCGACGCCTCGAGCAACGGCGAGTTGATGGCCGACTCCGCGGCCTTCTTCGCACGGTCCTCACCCCGCGACGATCCGATACCCATCAGCGCGCTGCCTGCATCGCTCATGACGCCCTTGACGTCGGCGAAGTCGACGTTGATCAGGCCGGGAGTGGTGATCAGATCGGTGATGCCCTGCACACCGTTGAGGAGTACCTCGTCTGCGCTACGGAAGGCGTCCATCAAACTCACCTGCGCGTCGCCGAGTTGCAGCAGCCGGTCATTCGGTATCACGATCAGCGTGTCGCAGGATTCACGCAGCGCAGTGATGCCGACCTCGGCCTGGTTGCCACGGCGCTTGCCCTCGAACGCGAACGGACGGGTCACCACACCGACCGTCAATGCCCCGAGCTTGCGGGCGATCGACGCCACGACCGGCGCTCCGCCGGTTCCGGTGCCGCCGCCCTCGCCCGCGGTCACGAAGACCATGTCGGCGCCCTTGAGGAGTTCCTCGATCTCGTCGCGGGCGTCCTCGGCCGCCCGTCGCCCGACCTCGGGATCGGCGCCGGCACCGAGCCCACGGGTCGAGTCCCGGCCGACATCGAGTTTGACGTCGGCGTCGCTCATCAACAGCGCTTGCGCGTCGGTGTTGATGGCGATGAACTCCACCCCCTTGAGCCCCTGCTCGATCATGCGGTTCACGGCGTTCACGCCGCCGCCGCCGATGCCGACGACCTTGATCACGGCCAGGTAGTTGTGCGGTGGCGTCATGACGCTCGCCTTCCTCTTGTCGATCTGTGAAACCCTAAACCTCAACCACAGATTCAGAGTTATGTCAAGTAGTGGTGTTGGGAACGACGCTAGGCATCGCCACCCCCGCGGGCCAGGACGTCGCCCGGCGTGTCGCCAAACTTGTGCCCGAACGGGCCGATCCGAGGCAAGATAGGGGTCAGGGCTCAGCGGTAGGCGGGGAAATTCGGTGCGGAGACGTTGTATTCGGTCGCATGCCGGGTCAACAGATATCCGAGCGTGCGCGCCTTCTCCTCGCCCCGCGAATCATCGCCCCAGATCACCTTGCGGTTGCCGGTAAGGGCGAACTCTATGTCCACCGGTGACGTCGCGATCACCTTGACCACCAGCGCCGACAATTCCGGCGGCAACCCGGCGACGGCTCCGAGTGCGGCCCGAGTCGTCGGGTCCGCGGGTCCGGGGGTCGCGGTCTGCAGAACCGGCAGCTTCTTGATCTCCGGCGGGCTCGACGCGACCGGAAACGTCAGATACCCGACTCCCGAATGATCGAGAACATGCACCTTGTCGCCCTCGGGAACCAGCGCGACCGGCACCCGCTCGGCGACGGTGATGTGCAATGTCGACGGGTAACCGCGTTCGACCCGGGCCGATTCGACCGACGGGATCGCCGCGATACGACGCGCCACCGCCTGCGTGTCGACCCTCAGCAGCGGGGTGCCGGGGGGCACCGCGGCCGCATCGAGGATCTGGGCGCCGGGCACGGTGCGGTTACCACTGACGTCGGTGTCGCGCACCGACATCAACGGGGTCAGATAGGCGACGAGCACCAAGCCGACCACGATCACCACTGTGAGCACCACTCCCAGTACGATTCGCGGACGACGACGTCGCGGCAGCACGCGCATCATCTCTCACCGCCGCCCGGTCCACCGCCACTCGAGACCTCGCCCCCCGGGCCACGGGCGGCAAGCGCGGCAAGAATCTCCGGCCCCTGCATGGTGATGTCGCCGGCACCGAGGGTCAGCACCACGTCGCCGTCCTCGGCCATCTCGGCCACGAATCGCGCCAGCGACGACAGATCGGGCTCGAAATGCGCGGTCCGGGTCATCCGGTCGACGATCATCCGACCGCTCACACCGGGTACCGGCTCCTCGCGCGCGCCATACACGTCCGCGACGACGACCGCGTCGGCCACATCGAGCGCCGCGGCGAACTGATCAGCGAATTCCGCTGTGCGCGAATAGAGATGCGGCTGGAACACGGCCACGACACGACGTCGGCGCCCACTACTGTCACCATCGACCATCGCGCGCGCGGCCGCCAACACCGCAGCAACCTCGGTCGGATGATGAGCGTAATCGTCATACACGTCGACCTCACCGACACGGCCCTTGAACTCGAAGCGCCGGCGCACCCCCGAGAATGCCTCGACCCCGCCGATCACCTCCGACAGCTCGCCACCGGCGCAGACCGCGGCGACGATCGCGCCGAGTGCGTTGCGGGCCATGTGGATTCCCGGCATGGTCAGTGCGACCGAGCACTGTGCCGGCGGGTCGGCCACCGGCGCGGAAAAACGCACCTGCACATCACTTCCGGCCGCGGTCGGCATCCATGACTCCATCGTCGCCACCGCCCGCACGCCGTCGGGAACGGCCGCTCCCGGCGCCCCGTACCCGAGTACCGACACGCCCCGCTCGGCCAGTGCCGCGGCGCATCGCCCCGCCAGCGCCGACGAGCCGCGATCATCCAGGCACACCACCAGCGCCCCGCCCGGCGTGATGCGCTCCGCGAAGGCGTCGAAGACAGCCACGTACTTCTCCGCCGTACCGAAGAAGTCGAGATGATCGACCTCGATGTTGGTGACCACCACAATGTCCGGCGTGTACTCGAGCAGCGATCCATCGCTCTCGTCGGCCTCCGCGACGAAGACCGGCCCGCTGCCGTGATGCGCATTGGTCCCCGACTCGTTCAGTTCGCCGCCGATCGCGAACGAGGGATCCAGGCCGCAGTGTTGCAGCGCCACCACCGCCATCGACGTCGTCGACGTCTTGCCGTGCGTCCCGGCGATCAGCACGGTGCGATAGCCGACCATCAACTCGGCCAGCACATGCGGGCGTAGCAAGATCGGGATCCGGCGCGAACGGGCCGCCACCAACTCCGGATTGGTCTTCGGGATCGCGGCATGAGTGGTCACCACGGCCGTCGGTCCGCCCGGGAGCTGGTCGAGGGCAGACGGGTCGTGGCCCACCTGGATACGGGCCCCGCGGGTGCGCAACGCGAGAATCCCCCGGCTGTTCTTGGCATCCGATCCCGACACCTGGCCGCCGCGGGCAAGCAGGATCCGGGCCAGCCCGGACATTCCCGCGCCACCGATGCCGACCATATGAACCCGTCGCAGATGAGCGGGAACCGGGTGCTCGAAACCCGGCTGCTCGGAAGTCTCCCCGACCGTCGGCCCGGGCACATCGCCGCTCATGGGTTCACCTCCATCGCCTCACCACACCACCGGGAGCCGACGCCGGTCCCCGGATGCCGCCGCTGCCAATTGTTCACTGCCCGGAGGTCGATCGTGGCGAACGAAACGCGGCGGCGAGGCCGCGACGATGCTCGCCGGCACGAAAGTCGGCCGCCAGATCCAATGCCGCACGCGCGACCTCGGTCGCCGCGTCACGATGCCCCGTCCCCGACGCCGCCACCGACATCGTCGCGAGCCGCTGCGGATCCGACAGCAGCGCCGGAACCTCCCGCCCCACCCACTCGCTGGTGAGGTCATCGTTGTCGACCAACAGTCCGCCGCCGGCCGCAACCACCGGCAATGCGTTGAGCCGCTGCTCGCCATTCCCGTGTGGCAACGGCACATAGATCGCCGGCAGCCCCGTTGCCGATACCTCGGCCACCGTCATCGCACCGGATCGACAGACCACCAGATCGGCAGCCGCATACGCCAGGTCCATCCGCTTGAGATAGCCGACACCCCGATACGGCGGCGCCCCCGGCGGTGATGCCGGATCGATCGAGTTCTTCGGACCGTACGCATGCAGCACACCGATCCCGGCCCGTCCCAGAGCCTCCGCCGCACCGGCCACCGCGGAATTGAGTTGCTGGGCGCCCTGCGATCCACCGAACACCAGCAACGTCGGGGCATCGGCATCGAGACCGAAGTAGTGACGGGCCTTGGGACGCAATGCGGCCCGGTCGAGTTCGGCGATCTGCCCGCGCACCGGAATCCCGACCACCCGCGCATCCGCCAGACCCGAACCATCGACCGCCGCGAGCACCACGTCGGCGAAACGTGCGCCCACCTTGTTCGCGATCCCCGCACTCGCATTCGCCTCATGGATCACCACCGGTAGCCGCCGCTTGCCACGTATGTGGATCTGCGCCGCCAGATACGCCGGGATCGACACATAGCCACCGAAACCCACCACCACGTCGGCATCGACCGCGGTCAGCACCTTGCGCGCGGCCAGGACCGACCGCGCCAGCCTGCCCGGCGTCTTCGCCAACTCCACACCGGGCTTACGCGGCAAGGGCACCGGCGGAATCAGCGACAGTTCATATCCGCGCTCGGGTACCAGCGTCGTCTCCAGTCCGCGTTTGGTGCCCAGGGCCGTGATCCGGGCCTGCGGATCGAGCCGGCGCACCGCATCGGCCACCGCCAGCGCCGGCTCGATGTGGCCGGCGGTTCCACCGCCGGCCACCACCACCGACAACGGGCGAGAATCCGACTTCCGGGGCGCGGACCCGCCTGCCTTCTCCGGCCGCACGTCGTCGGGCCCGGTCTCGTCAGGCGATTCCATCGCGGGGGTCTGCTCGGGCGATTGCATCGCGGGACTTCAACTCCATTCGGCCGCCGATTCGACGGATCGCACTCTCATATCCAACACTCGCCTCACCGGCGGTGCCCCGAGTCGGCTCACCGACGACGATTCGCACCACCGGCATATCCCCGTGGCTGCGACCGCGACGGCGTCGCCGAATAGCCCGAACGGGGCCGCCACGAATGGCCACCCGCCGTGCCGTACGGCCCGCTCGCTTCGCTCCCGGCGCCCCGCCGATAGGGCCCGCTCGCTTCGCTCCCGGCGCCCCGAAAACCAGGCCCGCTCGCTTCGCTCCCGGCGCCTGAACGATACCTGCCCCGACCCGCCGGTGCCGGTACCGGGCGCGCCGCCGGATCCGGTACACCGGGATCGGACCGGCCACCCGGCCACATCCGCTTCCACACCGGCCGCTTGACCGCAGGCTCCGGCCCCCGGCCGCGACCCGGCCCGGACCGCGCGCGTCCCGGAGCCCCGGGCATAACGCCACCTCGACCGTCGAGCCGATCACGCAGCACCTCCGCACGAGACGGGGTGTAGGCCACCGGCGGCGGCACCCGCAGCAATCGGCCGAACCGTCTGGTCCGGCCCGACGACAACGCCACCACTGCATCGGGTTCGTGACGAGCGGCGTTGGCCAGCAAGCCCAACATGGCCAACACCGTCAGGGTCGACGTACCACCCGCCGACAACAGCGGAAGCTGAATACCCGTCACCGGCAGCAAACCGATCACATAGCCGATGTTGATCAGTGCCTGCGCGGTGATCAACACCGTGATGGTTGCCGTCATCAGCCGCAGGAACGGATCAGTCGACCGGTGCGCGATGCGGAAACCGACAAACGCGAAGATCACGAAGAGCGCCACCACCAACAACCCCCCGATGAGCCCCAATTCCTCACCGATGATCGCGAAGATGAAGTCGTTGTGCGCGTTGGGCAGATAGTTCCACTTCGCTCGACTCTGCCCGAGGCCGACTCCGAACACTCCACCATTGGCCAATGCATAGGTGGCCTGACGCGCCTGATACCCGGCACCCTGCGGGTCATCGATACCGCCGAGAAAGCTCATCACCCGCTGCGAACGGTAACTCTCGACCAACGCCAACACGACTGCGATCGCGATCCCGGTGACCACGAATCCGCTGAACACCTTGATCGGCAAGCCCGCGAACCAGAGCAACGTGCCCACGATGATCGCGATCGTGATCGTCGTCGACAGGTTTGGCTCGAGGATGATCAGCAGGCAGATCACCAGACCCACCGGCACCAACGGGACGAGTAGTTCCCGCAGCGGCGCATTCTCGCGACGGCGCGACGCCAGCAGGTGCGCGCCCCAGACACAGAGTGCGACCTTGACCAGCTCCGATGGCTGTACCGACAACCCGGAAATCACGAACCATCGGCGCGCACCCTGACTCAGGGTGCCCACCCCCGGGATCAACACCAGCGCCAACAGCATCGTCGTGATCACCATCAGCGGCGCGGCCAGGCGACGCAGCACCCGCACCGGCAGTCGGAGGGTGAAATAGAAGACCACGACGCCGAGTAGAGCGAAGACCACCTGCGTGGCGAACAGGCCGTAGGCCGATCCGTCCTGCGAATATCCCTCGACCGAAGACGCCGACAGCACCATCACCAGGCCGAACACGGTCAGCAACAGCGCCAGCGTCAAGATCAGATGATATGACGCCAATGGCCGGCCCAGCAGGCTGCGCGTCCCCTCGACGATCGTCGACAAAGCGGTCCCGACCGTCTCCGCCGGGCGGGCACGCGAGTGCGTTCGGACGCCGGTACCCGGTGACGCCGACCGCCCTACACCGGCCACCCCGGTGGTGTCGTCGGTGCTGTCGCCGGATTCGGGGTCCGCCGCATCCACGTCGTCGGTCACGATGTCGCCGGACGCCGAATCCGGGTCGGCGGGTCGCGCGGCGGCGGTTCTGCGTCGGGACGACGCCGCGCTCATCGGCCTTGCGCCTGCTCGGCACCGCGCCGGGCGGTCAGCGACCGCGCGGCGTCGGCGAATGCGTCTCCGCGCCGGCCATATCCGGCGAACATGTCCAGCGATGCGGCTGCCGGCGCCAACAGGATCGCGTCGGGCCGGTCCTCGGCTCGGCCGGTGTCGGCCAGCGCCCAGGCGGCGCCGACGGCCCGATCCATCACCGCCACCGCCGCATCGCCCGGGCTCGGTGCCGTATGCGTGACGGCGGACGGGCTCGTCGGACCGGGAAGACACACACCAGCCGGAAAGGAGAGTTCACGCTGTAGGGTCACCGCCCCATCGTCCCCTGTGAACACTGTGACTGTTGGGACTTCTGGGGCGTGTCGCGCGATCGCTGCGACAACCAGGTCGCGGTCCCGCCCGATCGCAACGACCCCGGCGAGGCGATCGGCGATGGCGTCGAGCATCGTGTCGAGCGACGCACCCTTCAACAGTCCGCCCGCGATGAGAATCACCCGTCGGTGCGCCGCGATCGCCGCCTGGGCGGCATGCGGATTGGTGGCCTTCGAATCGTCGACGAACTCCACGCCGTCGATCCGCGCGACGATCTCGCCGCGATGGGCGGCGGGCCGGAAGTCGGCCAGCGCCGATCCGATCGCGTCCGGTGGCACGCCGATCGATCGCGCGAGCGCCGCAGCGGCCAGCGCATCGGACCGGCCCGACGGCCCCGGTGGACGAATGCCGGTGACATCGGCGAGTGCGACACCGGCCCCTGATGTCCCGGCACCGGGCTCCCCGACCGCAAAGGCGCGGTCGACGATCTCGCCATCACGGATACCGAGCTGGCCGTCCCCGGGTTCACCGAGTGTGAAGCCGACTCGGCGGCCGGCGACCGGCAGTGCGGCAGCGACCGGGTCGTCGAGCCCGACGATGCCGATGCCCCCGTGCAACGCGATCTGTTTCGCCTCGGCGTAGGCGCGGAACGACCCGTGCCAGTCGAGGTGGTCCTCGGCCACGTTGAGTACCACCCCGGCGGCCGGCGCGATCGACGGCGCCCAAAACAGTTGAAACGACGACAGTTCCACGCACAACACCTCGACGCGGGGCGTCTCCCGCATCGCGTCGAGAATCGGGAGCCCGATGTTGCCGCAGGCCGCAGCGGCGCGCCCGGATGCGGTGACGATGTCGGTGAGCATCGACGTGGTGGTGGTCTTGCCGTTGGTTCCGGTGACCACCAGCCACGTGCGTGGCGGACCGTAGACACCCGCGGCGTCGAGGCGCCAGGCGAGTTCGACTTCGCCCCACGTGGGGATGCCTGCGGCGTGTGCGGCCTCCGGCAGCGCGTGACCGGGCGCAAAGCCCGGGGAGACGATCACCACATCGGTGCGGTCGGTCCAGGCCGGGTCGGCGAGTAGATCGGCGACGGCGATGAGTCGGGCCCCGCGGTCGACGATGGCCGAGGCTCCCGCGATGGCGGCGAGTTCGCCGGTGGTGACGCGATCGTCGGCGATGGTGACGCGCGCGCCGAGGTCGAGCAGATGGTCGGCGGCCGACATCCCGGCCGCACCGCCACCGGCGATCACCACCGAGTCACCCGCCACCGGTTTCGGTAGCCGCGACGGGTCTTCCGGCATCACTGACACCTCAACCCCTGAGGGCCAGGAACTCGCCATAGAACAGCGACAGCCCCAGTGCGCAGGCGATCGCCGTCAGCAGCCAGAACCGGATGATCACCGTTGTCTCGGCCCAGCCGCCGAGCTCGAAGTGGTGATGGAACGGCGCCATTCGGAACACCCGTCGGCCGGTGGTGCGGAAGAAGGCGATCTGGATGACCACCGAGGCGATCTCGGCGACGAACAACGCGCCGATCACGACAGCGAGCAATTCGGTGCGCGTGGTGATCGACAGGCCGGCGAGCATCCCGCCGAGGGCGAGTGATCCGGTGTCACCCATGAAGATCTTCGCGGGAGCGGCATTCCACCACAGGAAGCCGAGACAGGCACCGCCACCGGCGACGGCGATCAGCGCGAGGTCCAGCGGATCGCGGACGTTGTAGCAGCCCTGCGGGATGTCGTTGGCCGGTTTCGCACCGCCCGAACATGCGTTGACGAACTGGAAGAACGCCACCAGCACGTAGGAGCCGAGCACCATGGCCATGGACCCGGCAGCCAGTCCGTCGAGGCCGTCGGTGAAGTTGACCGCGTTCGACCACGCCGCCACCACCAGCCACACGAAGATGACGAATGCGACCGACACCATCGAGACCGCGTCGATGTCGCGTACGTACGACAGATACGGGCCGGCCGGTGTGAGACCCGAGGCATTGCGGAATTGCAGCACCAGGATGCCGAACAGGATGGCCGCGACGAACTGTCCGATCGACTTCGCGGTCTTGTTCAGCCCGAGATTGCGATGCTTGCGGATCTTGATGATGTCGTCGAGGAATCCGACGATTCCCAACGCCGTCGCCAGACCGAGCACCAGCAGCCCCGATGCGCTGGGTCCGGAGCGGGAATCGGTGAACACTCCGGCGAGGTGCGCGCCGAAGTAGCCCGCCCACAACGCAATCAGGATCGCGACGCCGCCCATTGACGGGGTGCCGCGTTTGGTCTGGTGACTCTGCGGGCCCTCGACCCGGATCTCCTGACCGAAGCCCTGCCGCGAGAACAGCCGGATCAGCAACGGCGTGAGCATGATCGACACCGCCACCGCGATAGCCCCCGCGATGAGGATCTGGGTCACCTGAGCGTCCTCGCCTTCATTCGTTCGTTCCTGCGTCCGGAAGGGCCGGACGCAGGGTCACCTCGTGACCGAATCGCTGCCGCCACCGGTCTGCCAACTGCTGCACCGGAACTCCTGGCGCCGCCAGCAGGACCGTGTCACCCGGCTGCGGCATCCACTCCGGGTCCGTGCCGAGAATCTCGAGGGCTTCGGTGGCCGAGGAGGCCATCCGGACCTCATCTCCCCACGAACCCTCCATCACCGTGCCCTGGTACAGCGCGCGCACGGCCCTCGATGACCCTACGCACAGCACCTTGTCGACGGCGAGACGGACCGCCAGACGACCGACCAGGTCGTGTGCCACCGCACGCTGATTCTCGTCGACCGCACCGGCATCGTCGGTCACCAGCTCGCCCAGGACGGCCCAGGTACGGACGGCATCGGCGGACTGCGGTGCGGCGCCCACAGGTCCATCGGGCGCGGCCCGCCGGGCGCCGTCGGCCGATTCGACGAGGGTTCGCAGCGCCGACGTCACGTCATCGATCCGCGATGGCGCCGGCACGGCGATCACGGTGAGCGCGGCGCTCACCGTTGCGCTCCCGGCACCTGCGGTGCAGACCGCTCACGATGGCCGGAATAGGCGTTCGCCAATGCCTCACCGAGTACGAGCCGATCGTCGAAAGGATGTTTCACACCATCGATCTCCTGCCCCGGCTCGTGCCCCTTTCCTGCCACCAGGATGACGTCCCCGGGACGCGCCCACTCGACCGCCGCGCCGATCGCCGCCCGCCGGTCCCCGATTTCGCGGTGCTCGGCACCCGCGGGCACCTCGTCCGCGCCGACCGCGTCGACCCCGGCGACCATCGCTGCGCGAATCGCGGCGGGATCCTCGGTACGCGGGTTGTCGTCGGTGATGATGACCAGTTCCGCGCCGCGCGCGGCGGCCGCCCCCATCATCGGCCGCTTGCCGTGATCTCGATCGCCACCGGCGCCGATGACCACACCGATCCGTCCCGAGATCTGACCGCGCAAGGTTGCCAGTACCGCCTCGAGCGCACCCGGCTTGTGTGCATAGTCGACGATCGCGAGGAAGGGCTGGCCGCGCTCCACCCGTTCGAGCCGGCCCGGTACCGACACCGCCGCCTGGGCCTCGGCGGCCTGGCCGGCACCGACCCCGGCGGCGACCGCAACCGCCACCGCGAGTGCGGCATTGGCGACGTTGTATCGCCCGGGCAGCCCAAGCACGAGCTCCACGCCGCTGCGGCCGGGACCGGCAAGCGTGACGCGTTGCGACCCATCGGCTTCGACGGTGGAAGGTCCGGCCCGCCACTGCGCGCCGACATCGGTCGTCGACACCGTCACCGGTGTGATCGATGTACCGGCGGCGGCGAGTTCGGCCATGCGCCGACCCCATTCGTCGTCCACGCACACCACCGAGCGGACCGCCCGGGTGGACGAACCGGAGACGAACAACCGGGCCTTCGCCTCGAAGTACGCGCGCATGGTCGGATGGAAATCGAGGTGATCCTGCGAGAGATTGGTGAACGCCCCGACCGCGAAATGTGCACCGTCGACGCGGCCGAGCGCCAGTGCGTGGCTCGACACCTCCATCACCACCGCATCGACACCCCGTTCGACCATCGCCGCGAGCATGCCCTGCAGCGTCGGTGCCTCCGGGGTGGTCAGCGAACTGGGTACCGCCACCCCGTCGACCCGTGTCTCCACGGTGCCGATGAGCCCCACCGAATGTCCGGCCGCCAGCAGCGCCGCCTCGACCATGTAGGAGGTCGTCGTCTTGCCGGAGGTACCGGTGATCCCGATGAGTTTGAGTCGCTGGGACGGGTTGCCGTACACGCGGGCGCTCAGTCCGCCGAGGACGCTGCGCGGATCGGAATGCACCAGTACCGCGCAGCCGGCGTCGGTAGGCAGCGACCGGGCCAGCTCCATGCGGCCGGCGGGATCGGTCAGCACGGCGGTCGCACCGCGTTCGACCGCTTCGGCGGCGAATCGAGCGCCGTGGGTGCGCGCGCCGGGCAACGCAGCGAACAGGTCGCCGGCCCGAACGTCCTGGGCGCGCAAGGACACGCCGGTCACGGCGGTCGTCGCCGTCGCGTCGCCGACCAGATCGACCCGCGCGCCGGTGGCCTGCGAAAGCACCCGCACCTCGGTGGGATCCACATGCTGGGGTCGGCTCAGATCGGTCGGCCGACGGTCCCTCGACGAGCCGGTGCGTCGAGACGATCCGCGTTCGGATGCCATGTCGCCGATCGCCTCCTCTCACCCGTCGATGACGGCCGGGGACCGGCGTGGCCGGTGCCGTCTGAAACCCGCATGAACGCACTCACGATACCGTCAACACCTCGGGCGATTCCGCCGCGGGTTGTGCAGTGTCAGACGATGTCACGAGGCCTGCAGGATCAGTCGGGGCGCCGGGTGGGGCGATTGGGGAATCCGGTCGTGCTGCAGAATGAACGACGCAATCGAGCTGAACAGCGGCGCCGCGGACTGCCCACCGGAACCATCGGAGCTGCGCTTGGGATTGTCGAGCATGATGCCGACGACGAACCGCGGGTCATCGGCCGGGGCGATCCCGGCGAAGGTGATGTTGTAACTCGAGTTCGAGTAGCAGCCGCAGGCCGGGTCGACCTGCTGGGCGGTGCCGGTCTTGCCCGACAATTGATATCCGGGTACCGCGCCCTTGGCGCCGGTACCGGTCTGCTCGCCCGTCGGGTCGTCCTGGAACACCGCGCGGAACATGTTGCGAACCGTCTCGGCGGTCTGCGGGCTGACCACCTGCACGCCCTGCGGACGCGGATCCTCGGTGGCATCGTGACCCGCACGCTGCTCGGACCGCAGAATGCGCGGCGGGATCCGCAGCCCGTTGTTGGCGATGGCCTGATACATGCCGGTCATCTGCAGCAGTGTCATCGAAAGTCCCTGGCCGATCGGCAGATTCGCGAAAGACCCACCCGACCACTGGCTCAGTGCCGGCACCTCGCCACCACTCTCCGCAGGCAGCCCGACGCCGGTGATCTGGCCGAGACCGAATCGGTTCACCATGTCCGCGAAACGCTCCTCGCCGACCTGTTGGGCCAGCATCAGCGTCCCGACGTTGGAAGACTTACCGAAGATGCCGGTCGTGGTGTACGGCGCGACGCCATGGGTCCACGCGTCGTTGACGGTCACGCCGGCCATCCGGATGCTGCCCGGAACCTGGTGAACCTGTTCGGGAGTGGTCAGGCCGTATTGGATCGCGGCCGAGGCGGTGATGACCTTGTTGACCGATCCGGGTTCGAACGGAGAGGTCACGGCCGGATTTCCGAGGTCGGCGCCCGGCTGGTCCGCCAACGGCTTCGACGCATTGAACGTGCCGTCATTGGCCATCGCGACGACCTCGCCGGTCTTGGCGTCGAGCACGACCGCCGACGCCGACTTCGCACCGGAGGCCGCCTTGGCCTTCATCACCTCGGTCTGCACGAACCACTGGACGTCGGAATCGATGGTCAGTTGAACGGTGGCACCGTCGATCGCCGGATGCACGTTGCGTGTGGAGCCAGGAATGGTCGCACCATCGGAACCGCGGTCATAGGTCCGCGAACCATCGGTGCCGGCGAGCGCCGAATCCAGCGACGCCTCGAGGCCGATGAGGCCGTTGCCGTCGTAGTTGACGTCACCGATGATGTTGGCGGCCAAAGACCCGCCGGGATAGAGCCGGACGCTCTGCGGGTCTGCTCCCACCTCGGGATAATCCGCGGTGATCCGCGCCGCCACGTCCGGACTGACCGAGCGGGCCAGGTACACGAACGTCTCGTCGCTGGTGAGCTTCTTGTACAGGTCGTCGGCGCTGATCGATCCGCCCAGGGCCGTCGAGACACCGGCGGCGATCTGGTGCAGCCGGGTGTCGACGTCGGGCAAACTCGGATTGCCCTTGTGCGCCGCGGCGATCGAGTTGCGAACTGCCTTGGGCAGGAACGTCAGTGACCGCGCCTCGTCGGTGTAGGCCAGCGGCCGTCCGTTGCGGTCGAGGATCGCCCCGCGCTTGGCGGTCAGGATCTGCGTGTACTCACGCTGCTGGGCGGCCTGCTGCGCAAGTGCCGGGGCCTCGATGGTGTGTACGACCACCATCCGGATCGCGACGGCCACCACCGCCAGTACGACCACGACCCCCGCGATACGACTGCGGACGAGGAAGGTCTGCGTCCGCCCCCGAGGCCGGCGCGGCGGGGGCGGCGAGCCGCCTGCCCCGCCTGCAGCCGATCGGCCGGAGGTGACTGGCCGGGTCACACGTGTCGTCATGGTCGTCAATTGTCCACCGCGCTAACGACTCTGCGGCGAATTTCCGCCCGGCGGGTTGCCGGAGGCGGGTGCCGGCGCCGACTGCGGCAGCACATTGGGGGCCGGGGTCGGCGCGGCGCCGGGCTGCGCGGTGGGTGCCGGACCGGCAGCCGGCGGGGCAGGTGTCGGGTTAGGGGCAGGTGTTGGATTAGGGGCAGGAGCAGGCGCACTCGGCGACGAGGCGGCACTCGGTGCCGCGCCCGGCGTTCCGCCGAGCCCCACGGAGTCATCGACCTTGTTGGGGTCGATCCGCGAGGTCGGATTCGGTTGATCGGCAGGATTGATCGATGGCATCCGCTTGCCGGTCGCCGGCTCGGGATCGCCGACGACCCGCGGCTTGCCGTCCGGACCGATTACCATGCGCGCCGGGTTCTGGGCCGGTACCATCCCGAGCTGCGCTGCCGCATCAGCCAATTCGGGTGCCGAATTACCCGATTCGAAAGTTCGCTTGAGAGCGTCGTTGCGGTCCTGCAATGTCTGGTTCTGCTGTCGCGCCACACCGATCTCATACGAGTCCTGAGCTGCTTTGGTCGACAGCAACAGACTCAGACCGAGGCCCAGAGCGAGCACCGCGAGCACCGGAACCACGAACGGCACCCGAGAAAGACGTTGGGCCACAGTGATCCGCGCAGTCCGCTGGGCAGCGGGGGCGATCGGTTCGGACCGCGCGCCTCGCCTCGGAGATCTCGCCTCGGCGGCCAGTCGCTTGCCGCGTCGGTCGATTGCGCGTTGAGCCGCACGCGACCGGTGCGAGCGGTCGGCGGTCCCCCGAGAACGGCGAGCACCACCATCGATGGTGTCAGAATTCTTGTCGCGCAACCGATCCTGGCGATCAATGTCGTCGAGAAGGGTCATGCCACCTCCTCCTCGGCGATACGTTCGATCACGCGGACCCGGACCGGCGCCGACCGCGGGTTCGTGTCGATTTCCTGTTGGTCCGCGCGTTCGGCACCACGGGTGACGAGTCGAAAGCGGGGTGCGGTTCCGGGCAATTCGACGGGTAGTCGGGCCGGCGATGTCGAGGTCGTCCGTAAGGCGAACTCGCGCTTGACGATCTTGTCTTCGAGGGATTGATAACTCATCATCGCGACGCGGCCTCCGACTCTCAATGCCGCCAGCACGGCCGGCACCGCCTGGCGGAGGGCGACCAGCTCTCCGTTGGCCTCGATACGCAGCGCCTGAAAGGTGCGTTTCGCGGGATGACCTCCGGTGCGACGAGTGGCCGCCGGAATCGTGGAATAGAGCAATTGCACCAAACGCGCACTGGTCGTGAAGGGTTCGCGTTCGCGTTCGCGCAGCACCGCCGAGGCGATCTTTCCGGCGAAGCGCTCGTCGCCGTATTCGGAAAGAATGCGGGCGAGCTCTCCATGTGAGTAGGTGTTGAGGACATCGGCTGCGGTCATCGGCCCCTCGGGGTCCATGCGCATGTCCAGCGGTGCATCGACGGCGTAGGCGAAGCCACGTTCAGCCTGATCGAGTTGCATCGAGGAGACTCCGAGGTCGTACAGGGCGCCGTCGACGCGGTCGATCCCGGCCTGCGCGAGTACGGCGGGCAGCTCGTCGAAACGCGCCTGGTGCAAGGTGATCCGGTCGCCGAAGGAAGCGAGGCGCTCCCGCGCGATCGACAGAGCTGCGGCGTCCCGGTCGATCCCGACCACCCGGACCGAGGTGAATTTGCGGAGAATCAGTTCGCTGTGTCCCCCCGCCCCGAGAGTGGCATCGACGAAAACCGGCTGGGCGACTGCAGCATTGACGAGCGCAGGCTCCAGTAGCGAGACGATTCGCCCAGCCATCACCGGGACATGTCCGTGTTCACCGGAACGACGGGACGGCGTGGCGTCGACGCCCGATCCGTTGTCGTCGTTCTGCGGTGTCACCGACCTACCTCCGAGTACGCCGATCCCGTGGCCCAAGGCCGGCTGATGGGACCGGATGTCGTGTGTTGGCTGCGGCGGATTCTGGTGGAGCGGGGTCCCGACCCGATCACGCACCTGGCGTTGGGGAAGTACGCCAGGGTCGGACCGGGTCGAGGCCTCGTGCCACCGGAAGCCATGTGCATCTGTCCGGCACTTTTCGACTCGGCTAGAGCACCGCGCTCAATGCCGCGGAGTTCGCCGCCGAGAAGTTCTCCTCATGCTGGCTCTGGTAGTCGCGCCATGCCTGCGCGTCCCAGATCTCCAGGTGATCGAAACTGCCGATCACCACACACTCCTTGGACAGTCCCGCGTACTGCCGATGTTCGGCGGACACGGTGACCCGCCCCTGCCCATCGGGTCGCTGTTCATCGGTGCTGGCAAAGAAGTACCGCTGGAAGGCGCGCGCTTCGGGATCGTTGCGCGAGGCCTCCATCGTCTTCTCCGCGATCGCATCGAACTCGTCGGCCCGATACACCGACAGGCTGTGGTCCTGACCGCGTGTGACCATGACCCCTCCTGCCAGTGCGTCGCGAAACTTGGCGGGCAACGTGAGTCGCCCTTTGTCGTCCAATTTCGGCGTGTAGGTACCGACAAATCGCATCGACATATCGGCACCTCCTGCCCACCGGAATCGGCGTTCCGATCGCCTCTCCCAGTGCCGCCCACACTACCCCACTTTCCACCACTTTCCACCCCTTGCTCCCCACTCACCCACCACTCCCGCCGAAAACCGCAGTTCAGTGCGATTTCTAACGCGATGAGACCCGCGCGTCGCGTCGTGTCGCGACCGACGTCGGCAATGTATTGAAGTGACGCCAGATCACTCACGTGCCTGGTGGGGTCACTTTGGCGGGCCGGTGGGGCGCCGTGGGGATCGGGGTGGGGCGCCGTGGGGATCGGGGTGGGGAAGGATGTGCAGGAATGAACGGGCTCCGGTCCTCCGACGCTCTGAAACCGCCCCAGCCCGACGGGCTCCCCAGTCCGACGGGCTCCCCAGTCCGACGGGCTCCCCGGATACGACAACAGCCGCACACCTGAGGGTGTGCGGCTGTGGTCGGTTGTCAGTCGTGAGGCACGCCTGCTGAGCCGTGCGGGCGCCTACGTCGCCGGCGTTGTTCCTATGTCGCAGTTGTCGGCAATGTCACTCGCGCGGACAGGTTCATTCCTGCTCGAAGCGACGGTTGAAACGATCTTCCATCCGCTCGGAAAACTTCCGTTTTGGCGTCGATGGCTTCGATCCGCGGCCACGCGTGCCACCGTCAGAGGCCGACGAGGCCCCCTTACCGGGTCGGCCGCCCCACAACGCGAGGAGCGCGGCGGCAAACATCACCAGGAAGCCGATAAGACTCAAGATGGGGAATCCGCCCACGTCGAGTCCGGTGATGGGACCCACGACCAACAGCGCCAGGCCGATGACGAAAACGACGGCTGCCTGCAGGCGGCGACGACCTGTCGAACGTCCGAGACGACGACGTGTGACGCTGGACGCAAACTTCGGGTCCTCGGCGTACAGAGCGCTTTCGATCTCTTCGAGCATGCGCTGCTCGTGCTCTGAGAGTGGCACCGACCCTCCTTAACTGTTACCGACGAGCCATCGACGCGATGTCCGCCGCGATACTCGCCCGATGACTATCCTCGCGGCCTGGTGACCATGATACGAGGTGATTCCGGTGGCGACCACCATTACCGTATTCGCGGGATCGTTTTTGTGCTCACCGCCGTCGTCGTGCGCTAACACCGCCCGCGACGGGACGTCTCGCCATGTCATGCGGGGTGCGCCAGCGAGCGCGATCCAGGAGCCCCTCCGCCTTGCTCGTAGGCGATCACCAGACCCTCGACCGTGTCGAGAAACGTCAACACGAGACGGTGCAGCTCGGCGACGACCACCGGGTCCACCCGGCGCTCGATCCCGGCCTCGATATTCATCCGAAGAGACGACCACGCGCAAAACCGGCCGGCCTGATCTGCGAGCTCGGGCACGACCGCAGCCAGGCGATTCCACGCGTTCGACGACAGCCCGCGCGTCGAGCGACCGTAAGCGGGCTCACCGATGGCCAGCGCGGCACCCGCGGCTCGCAATGCAGTCAGATACAACTGGCGGAAGCGTTCGGCGTCATCGGCGATTCCGCTCGCGTTGTCGAGGAGGTTGTCCGCGCGTTCGAGGAGTCCGCGGGCACGGCCCACCACAACCGGATCCACCTGCGCCCGATGCGTCGTCCGACGTGTCATCATGGGCTCCCTCCTTCGGGTGCGGAGCCGCCCATCGGCGACTCGACTCGGTCAACGCGATCCGGTGGCAGGCGCTTCCCTCGCCCACCGCCGGATGGCGTCGGTCGTCGGGTGAAGGCGAACAGCTTGCGGAGGCACATTCATCGAACACCCGTTCGACAGTTTCAATATAGCCAGATCTGCTCTCGGGATCAAGATGCCCGAAGCCACCGACAAAAATGTCCGCGAGGGCGCACGAGAGACCCGGTCCACGACCGATCAGAGAGGATGGGACGTGACTGTCCGCCTGGCCCGCCTCGAGCAACGCGACTGCGCGGTGTGGCTCGGGCCCGCACTCGAGATCTACGTCACCGCGATGAACTACCCCCGCGGCACCGAGATGCATCGCGCGGGGCTGTGGCGCGAGCACATCGCCCGCCCCGGATGGAACGCCTACGGCGCAATCGCCCACGCGCCCCCCGCGGAGTCGACCTCGATGGACCTCGCCCGCCGCCGGCTGCGTCACCCGGTGTCCCCGGCCCAGGACGAAGTACTCGTCGGGATCGCCTACGGCTATCGCGGCGCGCGAGACCAATGGTGGAATCAACAACTGCGCGCCGGTCTTCGGACGTCGGGGCGCGATCCGCGGGTTGTCGACGCGATCACCGACGACTATTTCGAGCTGACCGAATTACATGTACACCCCACGGCACAGGGAAACGGCATCGGCCAGTGGCTGCTCCGCCAGTTGCTCGCCGACCGCCCTGAACGCCAAGTGCTCTTGTCGACTCCCGAGATCCCGGCCGAGCAGAATCGCGCGTGGTCGCTGTACCGCCGGCTCGGATTCGCCGACGTGCTGCGCAACTTCACCTTCACCGGCGATCCACGGCGCTTTGCCTTCCTCGGCCGACAGCTGCCGTTGATCGAGCCCGCACCCGCCCCGCCCGACGCGACACGATGAACAGTCACCATCGGGTGGTCGACGCCATCGTCGTCGGTGCCGGACACAACGGCCTGGTCTGCGCCGCCTATCTGGCCCGCGCCGGCCGATCGGTCCGCGTCCTCGAGCGCGACACCGTTCCCGGCGGCGCGGTGTCGACGGTCGAGCGGTTCCCCGGCTACCGGGTCGATCGCGGGTCATCGGCGCACCTGATGATCCGGCACTCGCCGGTCCCCGACGAACTCGGCCTCAGTGACGCGGGACTGACCTACCTCGACTGCGATCCGTGGGCGTTCTGCCCGGCCACCGACACCGCACCGGCAATCGTGTTCCGCACCGACCTCGACGCCACGTGTGCGTCCATCGAGCGGTCCTGCGGGCGCGCCGACGCCGACGCCTACCGCGCCTTCGTGGCCACCTGGACACCGCGCGCACAAGCCCTCATGCGCTCCTTCTACGAACCCGCGACGCCGGGCCGTTTCGCACGCACCTTCGGCGGTCTGGGTCATACCGCGACCACCGCGCGTTCGGGTCCGCTCGGAGCGCGCTCGGGACGGCTGATGTCCCTGACACAGGAGCTGATGGCCTCCGGCGACGCCTTGTTGGACCGTTGGTTCGCCTCCGAACATCTCAAGGCCGCCCTGGCCTGGTTCGGCGCACAATCCGGCCCACCGATGAGCGCCCCGGCGACGGCACCGATGATCGGATTCGCCGCCCTGATGCATCAGATCCCACCGGGTCGGGCCGTGGGCGGCAGCGGTGCGCTCACCGACGCACTCCTGCGTCGCCTCGCCGCGGACGGCGGCGAGGTGGAAACCGACGCGCCGGTCACCGAGATCACCCGGTGCACCGACCACTGGCGGGTACGGGGCGCCGGTGGCGACAGCTGGTGTGCGGACACGGTCATCAGCGCGTGCCACATCATGACCACACTGGATCTGCTGGGCGCCGGCGGCTTCGACGCGGACCTGCTGGCGCGCTGGCGATCGGAGATCGCGGTCGGCACGGGCATCGGCATGGCCGTCCGGCTCGGCACCCGCGAGCTGCCCACCTATCGCGGCCTACCCACCGACCTTCCGGCGCATGGCGTGCACTCGGCCCTCGGCCTCCTCGTCACCGACCGCCGCCAACTGCGCCGGGCCGAGGCCGCCGCGGCGCTCGGCGAACTGCCTGCCCGGCCCGCCTGCGTGGCGATGAGTTTTTCCGGAATCGATCCGACGCTCGCCCCACCCGGACGCCATCTGGTCAATCTGTGGGCCCAATGGCACCCCCGCCATCTCGCCGACGGCACCGAGTGGTCGCGCGCCGCGTCGGTGGCAGGTGAGGCCGTCATCGCCGAGGTCGAGCGCCACGCCCCCGGCTTCGCCGAGGGCATCGAACACCGGCACGTGCAGACGCCGGAATCGCTGGAGACGGAGCTGGGCCTCGTCGGCGGGAACATCATGCATGTCGAGATGTCGATCGACCAGATGTTCATGCTGCGTCCGCATCCGGATCTGTCCGGCCACGAGGTCCCCGGCGCCGGCGGGATACTGCTCGCCGGGGCATCGACGCACCCCGGCGGTGGGGTCACCGGGGCGAGTGGACGCATCGCCGGGCGGGCCGCCATCGCACGCAGCGGCCGCCGCGGGCGCCCGCGACGCTGACCGGCGGCCCGGAATCGGCCCGCCGATCGATACACGCGGTTGCGCCTGCGGCCGTGACCACTGTCGGGTCTGGCACGATGAGCACGTGCGTCCGCCGATCCCCCGCCTGAGCCCATCCCGCGCGTCTGCCCTCCTGTTCGCGGTCATGCTGCTCATCGCGGCCCCGCTGATGTCGGGTTGTCTGGAACGATCCACCACTGTCGGTGACCGCTTCGCCGGCAGCGTGATCGTCGCGACGACACCGGACAACCCCGGTGGGGCACCGCAATTCGACATCCCCGAATCGATGCGGGGCAACATCGCGGTCTCGGAGTACCGCCAGCACACCCCTTCGGAGAGCTCTGCGGCTCCGAGTTCGGTGCCACCGGGCGCCGGTAGCGGTAACAGCAACCAGGGTCTGATCGGCAGTCGTGCGACGTTCAGCAACCTCACCACCGGGCAGCTCGGCCAGCTCGGCGACATCGTGGCGGATGCATTCGGCGACACCTCGATGACCATGGAGCTCGGCGCGAAACGCAGCGGCGAGGTGGTGCGCTTAACGGGTTCGGCCGATCTCAACGGGCTCATCCCGCGGCGGGACTACCTCAAGTTCACGATCTCCTTCGCCGGACCGATCAGCGCAACCAACGGCGATCAGAACACCGACACCTCCGTCTCGTGGACGCCAGAGCCGGGCAAACCCGCCAACTTCACCGCCGAGGCCACCTACGCCGACCCGTCGACGGCCGCCTTCGGTGGCTGGACGTGGCTGATGATATTGATCTGCGCGGCCGTGGTCCTCGTCGTGATCCGGCTCGCCTACGTCTCCCGTGATCGCCGACCACGGCCCGGTCGGCCCGTCGACGGATCGCCGGGCGCCGGGAAGTCATCCGGCAACGGACTGCGAGGTCTGTTCGGAAGGGGCGCGGGGTCCTCGAAGACGACCGGGAAGAGCTCGGCCGGCCCCTCGGGTGCGACCGGCTCAGTCGATGCCGACAAGGCCACTGCCACGTCGGCATCCGAGAGTCATCCGGTACCCCCGGCCGGTGGCCCGAACAAGTCCTGAGCGATGGCGTCGGGCGCGGCTCCGGTAACTCAGCGCGCGGCGACGGCAGGTAATGCGTCGTGAGTGTCGACGCCGAGACGCTCGAGCACCTCACATGTGGCCTTGGCGAAGTTCAGACTGCAGAAATGCAGTCCGGGAACGCCTTCGGCGATCAGCCGCTGCGCGGTTTCGGTGGCGAAGTCGATGCCGACGGCGCGGACGGCCGCGCGATCCTCCTCCGGGCCGTCGCCTGCGGCGGCGGCGAAACGGGACTCGACGGCCGACGGGATCACCGACCCCGACAGCTGTGTCATTCGCCGCGCGCTGGCCAGTGAGGTGATCGGCATGATGCCCGGGATCAACGGTTTGGCGCCCTGTTCCGGGTCGGCACGCGCCACGCGGTCACGCAGGCGCAGGAAGTCCTCGACGTCGAAGAACATCTGGGACACCGAGTACTCGGCTCCCGCACGCAGTTTGCCGACCAGGACCTCGGTGTCCTCGTCGAGGTCGCGGGCGCGATGGTGTCCCTCGGGGAACGAGGCCACGCCCACATGGAAGTCACCGAGCCGGGAGATCAGTTCGACGAGTTCGCTCGCGTACTCCACACCCGCCGGGTGAGCAACCCACTCGCCGAGTGGGTCACCAGGTGGATCACCGCGCAGTGCAAGCAGATTGGTGATGCCCCGATCGGCGTAGGAGCCGATGAGGGCACGCAGTTCGGCGATGCTGTGATCGACGGCGGTCAGGTGCGCGACGGTCACCAGTGTCGTCTGCGTGGCCAATTCCCCGGCGATGCGCACCGTCCGGTCCCGGGTCGATCCCCCGGCCCCATAGGTCATCGACACGAACGCGGGATCGAGCCGTTCGAAGACACGTACCGCCCGCCACAAACGGGCCTCGGCCTCGTGATCGCGCGGCGGGAAGAACTCCACCGAGAAGTGCACGACACCATTGGACGGCGGCGTGGCGAGGCGCTCGACGACCGATGGCGCCGGTACGGATGAGGTCACCGCGCCATTGTACGTATGCATGATCGGCCGTCGACGACCCCGACCCGCCGCGGCGGCCACCGGCGCAGGACGTGTGCGGCGCGCCGCGGCGGGGATGTGCGGCGCGCCGCGGCGGGGATGTGCGGCGCGCCGCGGCCGATGTCTAGCCTGATGGGGTGAGCACCGCCCCGCTGCCGACCTCGTTGTCGGAGGTACCCGCCGCCGCCGGTGCGGTCCTCGATGATTTTTTCGACATCACCCTTCCGGTCACCCGCACCATCTCTCCGGTGGTCGGACAGGCCGCCGAGGTGGTCGCCGACTTCGTGCGCCTCGGCGGCAAGCGGGTGCGTCCCACCTTCGGGTACGCGGGCTGGTTGTGCGGTCTGAGCAGTCCCGACCGCCGGCCACCGATTCCCGAGCAGCTCGGCTCCGACGCATTACGGGTCTGTGCCGCACTGGAATTGGTGCAAGCGTGTGCACTCATCCACGACGACATCATCGATCATTCCGACACCCGCCGGGGCCGCCGCACGGTGCATCGACTCTTCGCCGCCCACCATCGGGATGCGGGCTGGTCCGGCGACGCCGACGATCATGGTGTCGCCGCAGCCATCCTCGCCGGCGATCTCGCACTCGCCTGGGCCGACGACCTCCTCGGCGGGCACACCCCGGCCCGGCGGCCGGTCACGGTAGCGCCGAGCCCACTGCCCGCGGAGGTATCTGCGGTGTGGTCGGCCATGCGCACCGAGGTCCTCGGCGGGCAGTATCTCGACATCGTCAACGAGGTCAGCGGCGACGAGACGGTCGAATCCGCCTACCGCGTCATGGAATTCAAGACCGCGGCGTACACAGTCGCACGTCCCCTCGAACTCGGCGCCCGGATGGCGGGCGCTCCCGACGAGCTGCTCGACGACCTGCGTTCGGTGGGACACGACCTCGGGATCGCCTTTCAGTTGCGCGACGACATGCTCGGGGTGTTCGGCGATCCGCAGGTCACCGGTAAACCGTCCGGCGACGACCTCGCCGAGGGCAAACGCACCGGACTTCTCGCGATCGGTCTGCGCCGCGCCGACGAGCAGGATCCCGCCGCAGCGCGGTCACTGCGCGCGGCCCTCGGGCACCGGCTCGGGCCCGGGGAACTGGCCCGGGTACGCGAGACCTTGGTCGACCTCGGCGCGGCCGCCGAGGTGGAGCGGCATGTCGACGACCTGCTCGGGACGGCCGTCGTCCGCCTCGAGCACGCCGCGATCGACGAGGACATCCGAGCCGAGCTGATCGCGATGGCCGGGCGGATCGCCCATCGTGAGGCCTGAATGACCGCCTCCGAAGCCCCGGTCCGGTCCGCACCGACACGCCGGCCGCTGTCTGCCGACCTCCGCGTCGGCCTTCTCGGCTCGATCCTGGTGTGCCTCGGCGGCTTCTCGGTCGCCGACATCCCGCGCAATCATCCCGGTCTATCGAGTCTGGGACTCGACGCGATCACCTATGGGCACGGAAAGACCTTGGGCGCCATCGTTTTCTGGGTCGGGGTGGCCGCGATGATCTTCGCGTGGGTGCGCCTGGGACGGCAATTGTGCGATCCCGCCATCCCCGATTCGCATACCCCGAGTGTCGCGACGCTGCGCTGGACCGTGCTCGGATGGTCGGTGCCCCTGTGCCTGACCGTCCCGCTGTTCAGCCGCGACGTGTATGCCTATCTCGGCCAGGGAGCGGTCTTCGTCGCGGGATTCGACCCCTACGCCGACGGTCCGGCACATCATCCGGGACCGGTACTCGACAGCATGGCGCAGGTGTGGGCCTCGACGACCGCACCGTACGGGCCGATGTTCATGGCCATCACCCGCGGCGTCGCCGAGGTCTCCGGCGACCACGTTCTCACCGGTGTCTGGCTGATGCGGCTGGTCCTGTTGCCCGGATTGTTGTTGTCGCTGTGGGCCATTCCGCGCCTCGCAACTCACTTCGGTGCATCGCCGAAGGCCGGGCTCTGGCTGGCGCTACTGAATCCGATGGTATTGATCCATCTGGTCGGCGGTCCGCATGTCGAACTGCTGATGATGGGGGTGCTCGCGGCCGGACTGGCCCTGACCGTGCAGGGCCGCCACGTCGCCGGCCTGACCGTCCTCGGATTGGCCGTGTCCATCAAGGTCACCGCCGGGGTGGCGATCCCCTTCGTGTTGTGGATCTGGCTGTCGCACATCCGCTCCCAGCGTCCGGTCACCCCGACCGACGTGGCCCGCGTTCTCGCGGTGGTGATCGCCGTGCCCGTCGCGGTCTTCGCGGCATGGACCGCGGCGCTCGGACTCGGACTCGGCTGGCTGACCGGTCTGGGCTGGGCCGATCAGATCATCAACTGGTTCACCCTGCCCACCGCCGCCGCCCATCTGGTGACCCTGCTGGCGGCACCGTTCACCTCACTGAATCTCTGGCCGGTACTCACCGTCACCCGCGCGATCGGCGCGGTATCCCTCGCCATCATCCTGGTGGTCTTGTGGTGGCGCTTTCGCCGGGACGAACGATCGGCGATGGCCGGTCTGGCATGGGCGATGCTCGCGGTACTCATCCTCGAACCCTCGACGCTGCCGTGGTACTACACCTGGGTCCTCGTCGTCGCGGTCGCGTTCACCCTGCCCGGTTGGGTGCGCGCAGTGGTGGTGGGCATCTCGACGTTCATGTTGATCGTCTTTCAGCCCGACGACTCGATCGTGTTCTACAAACTGCCCGAGGTGCTCTTGGCCGCCGCACTTTCGGTGCTCGCCGCGGTGTCACTGGTGCATCCCGATCCACTACGTCTCGGTCAGGGCGCGCGCCGGCTCTGGGGTAGGTCCTGAGAACTCAGAACGCCTGCGCCTGGGCGCGCCGGATGACCTCCCGCGCCGAATGGGTGTGCAGCGCGGCCGCCGGGTGCATGTCGAGGTCCTCCTGCACCGTGAACAACCAGCGTATCGCCTCGTCCCGGCCGAATCCCCCGTCCATCAACACGTCGACGAGCCCGGTGAAGTGCTTGGCGATGCCGAGGTCGTCGAAGAACAGACGCGGCACCACGGGCTGCCCGTCACGGGAGATGGCCAGCAATCGGTGATCGCGGATCAGGGTGCGTACCCGGCTCGTCGACACGCCCAACCGGTCGGCCACCTCGTCGAGCGAATAGGTGTCGGCCTCGGTGGGGATGATGTCGGGCGAGAGCGGCAGTGAACTCACCGTCCAGACACTACCGTCTGCCACGCCGTAGGTGGTCACCGACTCGTCACGCCGTGGTGCACGGGTAGATTCACTGACGTGCAGGCAGGGGTCGACGAGTTGATCGGAGCGGTACTGGAGGACCGCTACCGTATCGACGCGCCCATCGCCCGGGGCGGGATGTCGGCGGTATACCTGGGTCTGGATCTGCGCCTGGGGCGCGACGTCGCGGTCAAGGTGATGGACACCCGCTACGCGTCGGACCCACAGTTCTTGCGCCGCTTCGAATTCGAGGCCCGGGCCGTCGCCGGGCTCAAACATCCCGGACTCGTCGCCGTCTACGACCAGGGCATCGATGACGGCGTCGCCTTCCTGGTGATGGAACTCGTCGAAGGCGGCAGTGTGCGTGAATTGCTGCGTGAACGTGGCCCGATGCCGCCGCACGCGGTCGTCGCCGTCGCCGATCCGGCACTCGGCGGTCTGGGCACCGCGCATGCCGCCGGTCTGGTCCACCGCGACGTCAAACCCGAAAACGTCTTGATCTCCGACGCCGGCGAGGTCAAGGTCGCCGACTTCGGGCTGGTGCGCGCCGTCGCCGAGTCGAGTGTCACCTCGGCCAGCGTGATCCTCGGCACCGCGGCCTATCTCTCGCCCGAACAAGTCGAGTCCGCGCATGCCGACGCCCGCAGCGACGTCTACTCCATGGGCGTGATGGTCTTCGAATTACTCACCGGCCGTACGCCCTTCCGCGGTGACACGCCGCTCTCCCTGGCATACCAACGGCTGACCTACGACGTCCCGGCCCCCGGCGACGTGATCGCCGGGGTTCCGGTCGAGCTCGACGAGGTGGTGCTCCGCGCCACCGAGCGCCGTCCCGCCGACCGCTACGCGAACGCCTTCGAGATGCGTGCGGCGCTACTCGACGTGGCCGACGAACTCGACCTGCCGCCGTTCACCGTGCCGGCCCCCCGACGCTCCGCCGAACGGGAGACGATGGCGCGTCAACGGGCAGTGGCCGCCCGCCAGCCCACCCGGGTTGCGTCCGCTCCGTCCACCGAACCCGCACGGCCCGCGACGAAGGCCTCGGCGGCCATCCCGGAGGCTGCGGGCGGTGACGCCCGATGGGAGGTGGGTGCCCTTCCCGCGGGGGCCGATTCGCCGGATCACGATGCGGCCGATGGCCGGGTCCGCACGCTCATCTGGCTGGTGCTCGTGCTGATCACGGCAACGGCCGCGGGCGGCGTCGGGTGGTGGGTCGGCTCATCACTCATCCTGACGTGAGCCGCCTGACGGTGAGCGCGCAGCCGCGCAACATCTCTCAGCCGCGCAACATCTCGGCGACCAGGAACGCCAACTCCAGCGACTGTTGGGTGTTGAGCCGCGGGTCGCACGCCGTCTCGTAACGTCCGGCCAGATCGAGATCCGAGATGTCCTGTGCCCCACCGAGGCACTCCGTGACGTCCTCACCGGTGAGTTCGATGTGGATGCCGCCGGGATGGGTGCCCAGCGCGTGGTGCACCTCGAAGAAGCCCTGCACCTCGTCGACGACCCGATCGAAGTGACGCGTCTTGTATCCGGTGGGCGACGAGTGGGTGTTGCCGTGCATCGGATCGCTCTGCCAGATCACCTTGTGTCCACTGGCCTCGACCGCCGTGACGATCGGCGGCAGCACCTCGCGCACCTTGCCGTTGCCCATGCGTGCGACCAGGGTGAGCCGGCCCGACTCGTTGTGCGGGTCGAGTCGTTCGACGTATTCGACGGCCTGCTCGGGGGTCGTCGTCGGCCCGATCTTGACGCCGATCGGGTTGCTGATCAGTTCGGCGAAGGCGATGTGGGCCCCGTCGAGCTGACGGGTGCGTTCACCGATCCACAGGAAGTGTGCCGACAGATCGTAGAGCACCTTGCCGTCGGCGCCCCGCCCGTGCGCCCCGTCGGGCTCGTCGGCCAGGCGCAGCAGCGCCCGCTCGTAGTCGAGGACGAGCGCCTCATGGGACGCGAAGATGTCGGCGGCGCCCAGCGACGAGTCGGTGACACCGCACGCGTCCATGAAACGCAGTCCCCGGTCGATCTCCGACGCGAGCGCCTCATAGCGGGCGCCGGCCGGTGAGGTGCGCACGAATTCGCGGTTCCAGTCGTGGACGCGTCGCAGGTCGGCTTCCGAATGTGTAAGAGCGCGCACCAGATTCATCGCGGCCGCGGCATTGGCGTAGGCGCGGACCAGCCGTGAGGGATCGTGGGCCCGGGTGCGCTCTTGCGCCGGGAAGCCGTTGACCATGTCGCCGCGGTAGGACGGCAGCCCCAGTGCGTCGGTGTCGGACGAACGCGGCTTGGCGTACTGCCCGGCGATCCGGGCCACCTTGACCACCGGCAGACTCGCTCCGTAGGTCAACACCACCGCCATCTGCAGCAGCGTGCGGATGTTGCCCTTGATGTGCGGTTCGGTATTGGCGGCGAAGGTCTCCGCACAGTCCCCACCCTGCAGGAGGAAGGCACGGCCCTCGGCGACCTCGGCCAGCTGCGCCGACAGCGAGCGAACCTCGGCGGGCATGCAGATCGGCGGCACGCTCTCGAGTACGGTGCGCATGCGCCGGGCATCGTCTGCAGGCCAGCTCGGCTGCTGCAGTGCCGGTCGATTCATCGCGTCGGCGAAACGCGATTGGAGATCGCCGGGCAGCGCCGGAAGTTCGGGAAGTTCGTCGATCGGAACGTCTACGGTCCAGTTCACCACCGCTCCAGGGTAGCGATGCGCACTGCGAATACCCGCATCGGCCGCTCGGGACCCAGTGCCTGGCGATCCGGACGGTGGCCGTACCCGAGGCCTCACCTGCCCGCCGGACGGACCTCCTCGATCGCCTGCCACTTGCGCCGGTTGTGGCGAGCATCGCTGAGCGCATCGTGGGCGTCGGCCGGCGCCGGGGGCAATGGGGGGCGGCCCGCGTACTCCCAGTGCTGGCGCAGCTCCCTGGTGAAGCGCGGGATCTGACGCGGCAGAGCGGTCATCGGCCCCCACAACTGGCACAGCACCACGTGGTCGTAGGCCCCGACCCACGCCCACAGTTCGACCTCGCCGGGCTCCGCCGTGAGGAACTCGAGGAGCTCATCGCGAATCTGCCGCCGGGAGCGCCACACCGACGCCGCCGGTGACGGCAGCTTGGGCAGCACATGTGCCCGTACCCAGTCACCGGCCCGGCCGGGATCGAACTCGGTGGACACCGCGTAGAATTCTCGCCCGTCCTCCGCCACGACACCGATCGAGATGAGTTCGATCGTGGTGCCATCCTCGATAAACTCCGAATCGTAGAAGAACCGCATACTGGTAAGTATCACCCGCCGCGGCAGCGAGGCCGCCGCCGGAGAGGAAACGAAGAGCCCGTCATGACGACAATGCTGACCGCGGTGGACGAGTGGCTGCGCCGCTGGTCGCCGACCCGGCGTGTCCGCGTCGTCATCGGCGTGATCTTCGCCGCCTCCGCCGGCATGCAGATGTTCGGGGTTCCGTTCACCTCGAGTTTCGCCACTCGCACCCGCATCGACCTGGACGTCTACCGGATCGGCGCCCAGATCTGGCAGCAGGGCCAGAGCCTCTACGCCGACGGCTCGATGCCCTTCACCAGCGACGGGATCTGGCTTCCGTTCACCTACCCGCCGTTCGCGGCTCTGGGCTTCGTACCGTTGGGCGCTATGCCGCTGCCGGTGGCCGGGGTGGTGATGTCGGTGTTCACCATCGGCCTGCTGGTGTTGAGCCTGCACATCGTGCTGTCCCTGATCTCGGTGGGCACCCATGGCAATCGGTGGTGGCTGGCGACATTGATCGCCGCAGGCGCGCTGTGGCTCAATCCGGTGTGGATGACCCTGGGATTCGGGCAGGTCAACGTCATCCTGATGGCGATGATCCTCGTCGACGTGTTCGTCGTCGCCCGGATGCGCCGACCCTGGGGCCGGGCACAAGGCATCCTGGCCGGCCTGGCGTCGGCGATCAAGTTGACGCCGTTGGTCTTCATCGGCGTATTCGCCGCCGCCGGCCGCTGGCGAGCGGCCGCGACCGCCGGCCTCGCCTTTGTCCTCGCCGGCGCGTTCGCCTGGGTATGGCTGCCCGGCGATTCGCTGGGATATTGGACGCACACCCTGTTCCACACCACCCGCATCGGCGATCCGGCCGGCCGGATCAACCAGAACCTCAACGCAGCCTGGGTGCGACTGCTGCCCGGACTCGACGGACAGATCGCCTGGGTGATCAGCTCGTTGGCCATCACGGCACTCATGGTGTGCGCGGTACGCGCCTGCCGCCCCCGCGAGTCGTTCCGTGCGGGCGCGAACGCGTCGGCACGCGTCAACGCGGTCCTGGCCACCTGTGCGATCGCGGTGTGGGGTCTGCTCGTCTCGCCCACGTCCTGGGCCCACCACTGGGTGTGGGCGATCCCGCTGATCGTGACCGCACTCGCCGTGTCGGCTCGTACATCGTCACGCGCCACCCGCGTGGCCTATCTGGTGCTCGCGGTCGTCGGCGTGATCCTGTTCTCGCTCGGACCGTTTCAGTTCCTGCCGCAGAACTCGTCGTCGTGGTCGGCGCCGGCTCAAATCGTCGGCAGTTCATACTCGATCTGGGGTATCGCGGCACTGGTGGTGCTCTGGCGCTTGCCATTTCACAGTGCCGATGAGGCAGATGACGACGATGCCGCCAAGCGGCGAGCGCTCGCCGACACCCCGATCAGTTGAGGTGACGAGCCGGCCTCAGGCCGCCGGTGTCGCTTCCTGGCTCTCGGCGGGCTTGTCCTTGAGGCTGGCGGCGTAGACGTCAACATACTGCTGACCCGACAGGCGCATCAGCTCGTACATGATCTCATCGGTCACCGCACGTTCGATGAAGCGGTTGCCCTGCATGCCCTCGTAGCGGTCGAAGGACAACGGCGTGCCGACTCGCACGGTGACCTTGGTCGGCCGAACCCGCACGGTGCCAGGCGGGTTGAACTTGTTGGTGCCGATCATTGCGACCGGGATCACCGGCACGCCCGTCTCCAGCGCAATGCGCGCAAGGCCGGTCTTGCCCTTGTAGAGGCGGCCATCCGGGGAGCGGGTGCCCTCGGGATACATGCCCATCAGCTCACCCTTCTCGAGCTGTCGGCTGGCGGCGGTCAATGCACCGGCTGCGGCCTCGGCGCCGGAGCGGTCGATGGGGATCTGCCCGACGGCGGTGTAGAACCAACGCTGGAAACGGCCCTTGAGTCCGGTGCCGCTGAAGTATTCGGCCTTGGCCAAGAAGTAGATGCGGCGGGGACACATCAACGGGAGGAAGAAGCTGTCCATCACGGCCAGGTGATTACTGGCCAGGATCGCCGGCCCGCGGACGGGGATGTTCTCCAGTCCTTCGATCGTCGGGCGCCCGAACAACCGGAGCAGCGGGCCCAGCAGCACGTATTTGAACGTGTGGTACCACATGTGTCACTACCCTTCATCACGCCGACGAGCGCTTCGACGCGACTCGACCCGGTTGTGAACTCTACTCATCTGACGGTGCGACCGTCACACGTCGGCCGACTGTGTGATGTCGGCCGCGATGGCCCGACGTGCGATCTCGGCGGCACCGAGCACCCCGGCGTTCTCGCCTAGTTGTGTCCCCCGGATGCGGGCGAGTTGACGATGCCCGGCACCGGTGATCAACCGCGCGTAATGCTCCCGTGCCTCGTCGAGATAGAGACCGGACGCCGTCCCCACACCACCGGCGATGACGATGAGATCGGGATCGAAGACGTCGGCGATCATCGCCAGACCTTGTCCGAGTGAAGCGGCGAACGCCGCGAACGCCGCGACCGCGACGGCATCACCGTCGGCCGCGGCACCGGCGACACGGCGGCCGGTCAGCGAACCCGGATCGGCGGCGAGGTCGGCGGCCAGTTGCGAGCGCCCCCAATCGTCGTCGGCGAGCAGTTCCACCACGGTGTCCGCCAGAGCCGTTCCGCTGCAATACCTTTCCCAACATCCCCGCTTTCCGCAGGAACACGGGCGCCCATCGGGCACGATGGTGAGGTGACCGAGTTCGGGGGCCACCCCGAAACTGCCGCGGTAGATCTCACCGTCGATCAGCAGCCCGGCACCGATGCCCGTGCCGATCGCGAGGACGAGCGCGTTGTGTCCGCGGGCGGCAGCACCGTATCGACGCTCGGCGACCGCGGCCGCATTGGCGTCGTGTTCGGCGAAGACCGGAATCCCGATCCGCGCCGTCATCTCCTCGGCAACGCGTGTCTCCCGCCACGGCAGGTGCGGGGCGAAGCGCACCACCTGCCGGTCCGGCGTGAGGAATCCGGCGATGGCCATTCCGACCGCCTTCGCCGACCATCGTGAGGTGAGTTCACCGACCAGCCGGTCCAGGCAGTGCTCGAGCGCGGTGGCCGTCGGCGGAGTTGCCGCGCGCAGCGTGTCCAGCATGACGCCCTCGTCGTCGACGACCGCCGCACGCACGCTCGTACCACCGATGTCGATGCCAATCGTCAGCTCCGCCATCAGTTCTCACCTTCGGGCGCCGAGTGGTCGGACCGGCGTGGCCTCGGCGCGTCCGCCGACGGCATGCCCGGCCGGTCGGAGCCCGGCGCGCGAGGGGCGCGAGGGTCGTCCGAAAGCCGCACCGAGATCGGCTGGTACCGACGCGGCGCCGGACCGGCGTCGGCGGGCACGGTCCGCAAGGCCGCCGCGATCGCCTCGAGCAGGGTGATGAACGCCGCGATCAGCCGGGCCAGCAGGTCACCGATCTCGCGCATGAGCGAGGTGACGTCGCCGACGAGGTCGGCGCCGAGGCCATCACGCAGAAATGTCTCATGCAGAAAGGTTCCGGCTCCCGAGGGCGCACCCGCGGGCTGCTCGCCGGTCCCCAACCAGCCGGCAACCACGTCGATCTGGCCGGCCAGGGAAAGCAACAACTCGCGCAGCGGATCGCCGGCCGACCCACCGCGATCCGCGCCGGACGCCGACGCGCGCCCGCCGTCGGTACGACCGTTCTCGTCAGTATTCATACGTGTCGGGGCTCATGTGATCCGGGTTTCGGGTTTGGGCGTTCATGGGATTCGGCGCTCATGGGTTTCGGCGTTCATGGGATCCGGGGCGGCTCATACGGTCGGTACTCCATCCGGCAGCACTCCATCTGGCGTTTCGCGTGCACAAGCACGGTACCCTCTGCGCACGTGCCGCCCTATCCCGGGCAAGTCCGTGTCCGCGTCGCGCGTCGACGTCGGGTCTACTGCCCCCGCGGCCAGACGGCCGGGTCCGGAGCGAACCGCACACGCACCGACCGGCCGTCCCAACTCGCCTCGACGACGTCGCAACGACGGAGCACCGACGGCAGCCGCACCGCGTGCCGGTACCCGTCGACGGTGACCAGCAGGTCGTCGCCGCTGCGCCCGAGATCAAACCGTTGCGGGTCGGGCAGTCGCTGCTCCCATGACATCTCGAAGATCGTGTCCAGACCCGTGCCGCATACGGTGCGCACCTGCGCGGCACCACTACCCCGCGCGTCACCGGTCGGCTCGGCCAGCGTCACCGCGAGCTTCCGCAGGCGCGCAGGACGATCCAGCGGCGCGGCGGCAGCCTCGACCATTCGGATGACCACGTGCCGGTCCTTGATGTGTACCTCGGCCGGCTCGCCCGCGCGGACGCCCCGATTCACCAGAACCGAACGGAGCGGAAAGCCCATCAGGTCGGCGAGCGCCAGGTGTTGCGCCACCGCACGCGCCCCCCGGGCGTCGGCCGCGACGACGAGGTGACCGGCCAGCACATGCGGATCCGACAGCACCTCCGCGATGTCCTCGCAATCGCGGGCGATGGTGTCGATCGCGGCGGCCAACTGTGCGAGTACCGGACGCTCGGTGGCTGCGGCCAATCGGCGGTGCCGCGGCCAGAGCCGTTCGATCCCCTGCTCGAGGAACGACGGTGCACGAAGGAGAGCGAAGGCGTCGGCCACCCCGGACAGGTCGACGACGATGCGTTCCCAGCTACCGCTGACGGCCTCGTCACGGATGCGCCGCAGCAGCAGGAATTCCTCCACACCCGGCAACGTGGCGAGTTCGGCGGACTCGATACCGGCGAGGGTTCCCAGCATCGGCAGATTCAGCTTGGTGTCCCGGATACCCGCGGTCAGCAGACCCGCGAACGCCGACCACGTCTGTTCGACCGATTGCAGCCGTTCCAGGGTCAGCAGGTGCACCCCGGATGACACGGCGACCGTCGAACCGGGCAGACGGAAGACACCCAACAGATCCGGCGTCGGCGAGAGCCGGTCGATGGTGATCAGCAGGGTGTGGCGACCCGGCCGCGACAACGGCGCGCGGCTGGGTGGCCGACCGCGCTCGCGGCGCAGGGCGCCGGCGGCCGCGACCACCGAAATCCCGGAACCCCCCGGCCCCAGCACCATATGGATGGGAGTGAGATCGATCAGCCTTCGACCCTCTTCTTCAGTTCGTTGAGGGCCGAATCGGTGATCGCCTTCTCGGCACGTCGCTTGAGCCTGCCGATCATCGGCACCAGCAGGTCCACCATCAACGTGTAGGTGACCTTGCTCGATCCGGGAACCTGCTGGGTCACCTCGTATCTGCCGCGCTGATCACGCTGTAGATCGCTGGAGACCAGTTGCCAGGACACCCCGGTCCCGTCGCCGTCCCATTCGTAGCGCAGTTCATAGGTGTCACGCAGCACGCCCGCATCCAGGATGAAGCGCACCCGGACAGCGCGGTCGGCGCCGTCGCGTTCGAGGACCTCCACCGCCCGCGCCGCACTGACCCATTCCGGGTAGTTCTCGAAGTCGGCGATCACCGTCATGATGTCGGCGGCGTCGGCATTGACGACGATGGATTGCTCGGTGTGATCGGCCATCACGCACCGGTCCGGCCGGTCACAGACACAGCCGGCTCGCCGACCCCGCGGCCGCCCTCGAGGAAGTCCTTGCATTCGAAGGCCATCACTTTTCCGGCCGCCCGGCGGCGCCGATTGAGTTCGGCGATCCGGTCCGGACGCATCGCCTCGGCACCGCTTGTCCGCTCGACGGGTTCGGCATGGAGAAAATAGTGCAGGACGAAGCCGTCGAGCGCCGGCTCGCACCAGATCTCCATGGTCCCCGAGATGGGACCCGACACCTGCCAACGAATCCCGGCGTCCCCGCGGTCCTCGACGACCTCGAGACGCAGGTCGGGCCACCACCGCCGCCACCTGCTCCGATCGCCGACGACCCCGGATGCACTGCCCGGGTCCGCGGCGACGAAGGTGTCGTCGGCAACCTGAATGATCGTCACGTCTCCAGCTTCACATATCGCCCGCGGCGACCGGTAGCCAACCGGCGCGCCGGTACCCGATCCGGCGACCGGTGGGACCCCGTGGCCCGCCACACCCGTGACACGGCGTGTCATCGAGCGTCGTTACGATGGTCTGGTCATCGATGATGCAGGAGAGGTCCAGGATATGAACGAGTACAGCGTTCCGGCAGAGTTCACTGTCGGTGCCGACGAGAACGCCACCTCGATCATCTTCGGCATCGCCGAACGTACTCCCGCCAAGACGGTCTTCCGCCGCAAGGAGGACGATTCGTGGGTTCCGGTGCGCGCCGACGATGTCGCCGCGCGAATCACCGCGCTGGCCAAGGGGCTCATCGCCTCGGGTATCGGCCCCGGGGACCGCGTCGGACTGTTGTCGACGACCCGCCTGGAATGGCTGCTGCTCGACTTCGCCATCTGGTCCGCAGGTGCCATCACGGTCCCGATCTACGACTCGTCGTCGACTTCGCAGATCGAGTGGATCATGACCGATTCCGGCGCCACGATGATCCTGGTCGAGGAGGACAAGCACCGCGAGCTGTTCGAGGCGGCCGCCCTCGAGCGGCCGGTCACGGTGCTCCAGATCGACCGCACCGACGGCCCGGGTGCACTCGACGAACTGACCGCGCTCGGCGCCGATGTACACGACGACGAGGTCACCAAGCGACGCGCGACCGTACACGCCGCCGATCCGGCGACCCTCATCTACACCTCGGGCACCACCGGCCGCCCCAAGGGATGCGAACTGACCCACGCCAATATGCTCTCGGAGGTTCGGGGCGTCCTCGAGGGCAACATGTCCACCCTCCTCGGCGACGGTAAGCGGCTGCTGATGTTCCTGCCGATGGCCCACGTGCTGGCCCGGGCCATCACGCTGGTCGCGATCGAGGCGGGCGTCGAGGTGGGCTTCACCAACGACATTCCCGGTCTGGTACCGGAATTCGCGGTGTTCAAACCGTCATTGATCCTGTCGGTGCCGCGGGTGTTCGAGAAGGTCTTCAACACCGCCCAGCAGAAGGCCCACGACGAGGGCAAAGGCAAGATCTTCGATCTGGCCGCGACGACCGCGGTGCAATATGCCACCGCGGTCGAACGTGGCGATGCCGGAATCCTGTTGCGCGCCAAGCACGCGGTATTCGACAGGCTGGTCTACCGCAAGCTGCGCGCCGCGCTGGGCGGACAGTGTGAACTCGCGATCTCCGGCGGCGGCCCGCTCGGCGCACGCCTCGGCTTCTTCTTCTCCGGCATCGGAATCCCGGTATACGAGGGTTACGGACTCACCGAGACGACGGCCGCGGTCACCGTCAACACACCGGGCGCCGTCCGGATCGGTACCGTCGGAAAGCCGTTGGCGAGCAACGCCGTTCGTATCGCCGAGGACGGCGAGATCATGCTGCGCGGCGGGGTCGTGTTCGAGGGCTACTGGCACAACGACGAAGCAACCGCCACCGCGATCTCCGACGGCTGGTTCCACACCGGTGATCTGGGTTCGCTCGATGGCGACGGATTCCTCAAGATCACCGGCCGCAAGAAGGAGCTCATCGTCACCGCCGGCGGGAAGAACGTCTCCCCCGCCGGCCTCGAAGACGTGATCCGCGCCGACGCCTTGGTGTCACAGGCCGTGGTCGTCGGTGATCAGAAGCCGTTCATCGCCGCCCTGATCACCGTCGATCCCGAGGCGTTCCCGGCCTGGAAGGAACGCAACGGCAAGCCCGCCGATGCGTCGGTCGCCGATCTGGCCGACGACCCCGACCTGCGCGCCGCGATCCAGTCGGCGGTCGACGAGGCCAACAAGACCGTCTCGCATGCCGAGTCGATCAAGAAGTTCCGGATTCTCAACTCGGACTTCAGCGAGGAGACCGGAGAGATGACGCCTACCTTGAAGGTCAAGCGCAACGTGGTGGTCGACAAGTTCTCCGACGACATCAACGCCCTCTACACCAAACGCTGACACCGCGGCTTCGCGTCAGAGCAGCTGCCGCAGGCGCGCCGCGATCTGTGCCCACTGCCACCGTTCCTCGACGAAAACCCGTCCTTGGCGGCCCATCTCGGCCGCGGCATCCGGATCCGACAGGATCGCGATGAGGGCGAACGCCACCGCGGCCACATCGGTGCCGTCGACGACGGTTCCGGTGATGCCCTCACGCACGGTCTCCGGCGCCCCACCAGAATTCCCGGCGACCACCGGCACCCCACTGGCCGACGCCTCCAGATAGACGATTCCGAGTCCTTCGACGTCGAGGCCGCCGGCACGGGTGCGGGCCGGCATCGCGAAGACGTCGGCAGCCGCGTGGTAGGCGGGCAGATCGTCGGCGGGTACCGAGCCGGTGAAGATCACGTGCTCGGCCACCCCTTCGGACTGCGCGAGCTTGTCCAGCGTGTCGGCATATGGACCGCCCCCGACGATGACGAGCACCGCGTCGGCGATCTCGGACCGGATGAGCGGCAACGCCCGGATCAGCACATCCTGTCCCTTGCGCGGCACCAGTCGAGACAGACAGAGGATCGTCGGCCGGTCCCCCAGACCCAGCTGTCCGCGAATCCGCCTGCGGGCCTGGTCATCCGGCGCAAAACGCGTCACGTCGACCCCCGGCGGCAGATACTCGAGGGCCGCGCGCGGGCCGAATGCCGAGGCGAAGCGGCCACGGGTGTAGCGACTCACGAAGGTGATGACGTCGGTGTTGTCACCGATGTGGCGTAAGACCGCACGGGCGCCGGGGAGCATCGACCAGCCGACCTCATGACCATGGGTACTGGCGATGACGCGGCTCGCCCCGGCCCGACGCAGGTGCCCGGCGAGCACCGCCAGGGGTGCGGCAGCACCGAACCATACCGTCGAAATCTGTTCCTCACGAACGATTCTCGCGGCTCGGCGGGCGACGAACGGCGTGGGCAACATCAACGTCGTCGGGTGCCGGTAGACCCGGTAGGGCACTTGGGCGTCGAATTCCTTGTCGCTGCGTCCGCGCCATCGCGGTGCATATACGACCACCTCATCGGGATCGAGGAGATCCACCAGGTTCTGCAGGTACGACTGGATTCCCCCACGACGGGGCGGAAAGTCGTTGGTCACCAGGAGGGTTCGGCGCGTCACCCCATCATCCTCGTCGATCTCATCGCAATTCCCGCGTCAGCCACGCCTGCCACCGCTGAACGAATTGGGCCCGCGACAGGCCCAGCGTGGCCGCGAGCGCCGCATCCTGACGGCCGCCGTCGCCGGCAGCGCCCACTGCGGTGTAGAGCGTCTTGAGCTTGTTTTCCCCATAGGTACCGGCGACGAACGCGGCCACCGACCACGCCGATTGGTACGCCATCTGCGGCGAGTCGCCGCCGAGTGAGAATTGTGCATCGCTCGGCAGGTCCGTCGGCACCTGACCGGATTGCACCGCCGCAGCGAGATCTGGGGCCGCATCGGCCGGGCGGGTGTAGGTGCCCTTGCGTCCGACATATTCGGCGACTCCCTCGGTGAGCCACATCGGCGCTGCGGTCGCCGTTTGCGCGCGGGTGGCGACGTGGGTCAGTTCGTGCCGAAGTACCACTCCCAGGACCGGGTCGGGCAGGTCCCGGGCGGCCGGCGTCAAGATGACGCGTTGACCGGTTGCGGTGCGCGCCGAGAGGTCGAGTCGCGCATAGATCGTCGCGGCTGCAGCGGTGTCGGTGGCCGACCCGGCCACCGCGTGGAACTGGTCGTCGGTGTCGGTGGCGAGTATCGCCGCGCGTTGCGCCCAGTCCGAACCCCAGAACCCCGACACCGCGGCCACCGCCCCCGGCAAGAGCTTGCGAATGCGGTCGACGGTGGCGGAGGTACCCGGGTAGGAGGCGATCACCGACGTACCGCCCACGGTGGCGACATCGGTCGCGGTGAGTCCGGGCAGATCCCACATCTGGGTCGGTGGCGCCGGCTCGCCGACCAGTGTCGCGTCCCCCACCAGCTTCCAGGTGTCGTCGTAACGCGCCGCCACGAGCTGGGTGTTGATGACCACGTCGTCCTCACCGATGCCCGGCGTCGACGCACCGCCGAGAGCCACATGCATCTCGACCGGTGCCACCCAGGTGTCGGAGCTGCCCTGTTGGTTCAGACGGGCCTGCAGCCCGGCCGGGATCAGCGTCTCGGCCTCTTCGGTAGGTGCGAGCTGGTAGCGCAATTCCTTGAGCCGCAGCCGATTGGGCGTGCTCGAACCCGACGGTCCGGCCCGTCGAACGGCCGGCGAAAGATTGTCCTGAGCCGTCTGTAGCCGGTCGCGCAGCGCCGGCGTCACCGACGGATCCAGCAGTGCGGCGAGATCGGCTGAACTGCCACTGTGCAGCGCACTCGCCAGCGCGTCGAGCAGTCTGGTGACGCCCTGCGTCCGCTGCTGGAAATAGACGTTCGTGGTGGTCGCCGACGCCGACGAAGACCTGCCCGGCCCGCTCCCACCACCGCCATCGCCGCACGCGGTCACCAACAGCGCAACGGCTGCCAGCGTCGCGAGGAGTCCCCGCGCCTGACACGCCGAGGCTCGCCGACCGACGCGGACTCCCTCCACGCGCAGCGGGATCTCAGTAGCGACGCGCGGAGTTGTACGGGCCCGCATCGTCGATCGGGACGACCTTGACCGGCACGCCGAAGGTGGACGCGTGGATCACATAGCCGTCGCCGACATACATGCCGACGTGGCTCGCGTCAGAGTAATAGATGATCAGGTCGCCGGGCTGAAGGTCCGGCCGGGCGACGGGCGTGCCCCCGGCCAGTTGCGCCTCACTCGAGCGCGGCAACGTCTTTCCGGTCTGCTTGTACGACCACACCATCAGGCCGGAACAGTCGAAGGAGTCCGGGCCGGTGGCACCCCACACATACGGGTCGCCGATACGAGTCAGTGCGGCCTGGACGGCAACGAGTGCCGGGGCGGTGCCGCGCGGGATCGAAGCCGGATCGAAGTCGATACGGGGGCCGGCCAGCGCTGCGAGCTCTTTACCGGTCAGACTCTGGTAGATCACCCGGACCTGTGCGGCCTGCAGTTGGAGTTCGGCCTGCTTCTTCTGCAGGTCACCTCGTACGCGCTCGGCATCGGTGACCGCCCGGGTCGCCGCTGCCGCCGTCGAGTTCGCGGTCTCGAGAGCCGAAACAGTGTGGGCGCGTCCCTGTTTGAGGGCGGACAGTTCCGTCGCGGTACGGCGCGACACCATCTCGAGGCCGGACATCTGATCGAGCAGGTTTTGCGGCGAATCACTGGTCAAGACTGCGTAGAGACGGTTGGACCGGCCACCCATGTAGCTGACCCGGATCAGCGAGTCGAAGCGCGACTGCAACCCGTTCAGCGCGACCTGCGAACGGTCGAGCGAGGTCTGTGCGTCGGCGGCGGCCTTCTTGGACCGGCCGACGATCTGACGCTGTTTGTCGTACTCGATCTGAGCGTTGTGCATCTGCTCGGTCGAGGTCTCGGCCTCCCGGCTGAGTGCGCGGTAGCGCGCAAGCAACTGGTCGGCCGATTGCGGTGGATCAGCCGCGGCCTGCGGACTGTCGAAGACCGCCCCGAAGGGGGTCATCGCGATCGCCAATACCGCGATCACGGTGGTCAGCGCCAAACGTACGGATCGATTGTGAACGATCGCCGAACCGGCTCCCACGGTTGTCACCACACTTCCCTAGCCACTTCCCCAAACGACACGGGCCAGACACCCTGTGCCCGCGGCGATTCACACCCGTCCTCGACGGGGCTCAGGCGGATCGCGCCGCGCACGATCCGCCCGAAACACACTCACACGTTTTCACCGGAGCCGAGGTCAGTATCGACGAACTCCCGTCAGCGACCAACCCTTGACGGCGGACTTCTCCACCGGCACGCCCTCGGTGGACGCCTGGATGAACTGGCCGTTGCCGATGTAGAGGCCCGCGTGGCTGCCACCGTTGAAGATCAAGACATCGCCGGGCTGCGCGTCGGCGTAGTTGACCGCACGTCCGCCGCCGAGTTGTCCGTAACTGTCGCGCGGGATGGTCTTTCCGGCCTGCTGGTACGACCAGTAGACCAGGCCCGAGCAGTCGAAGGCATTGGGGCCGGCCGCACCGTAGACGTACGGTGCGCCGATCTTGGATTCCGCGGCGCGAACGGCCTTTTGCGCGGCCGTGTCGACCGGCGCGGTGATGCCACCGCCACCGCCACCGGGACGGAACTGGTTCGGAACCTGGTTCTGATCAATACCGGGCAGCGTGAACTTACCGAGATTCGGGATCTCGATGGTCGCGCTCGGCGCCGGAGCGGCCAGAGCCGGACCTGCGGCAACGGCAAGCGAGCCGACGGTCAGCGAGCCCGCGATCATCGCCTTCTTGGCGATGCTGCTGCCGCGATTCGGCTGTTCCAAACGATGTTTGGCCACGAAACGAGTTCTCCTTTGGTTCTCCCTTGACCGCCTACCGAGTTAGCTGTCGGGTTCGGGCCGAGAGAATGGCCCTATGCGATCCGGGCACAGGTGTGCCCGGGGCGCAATTCACCCCAATCCGGATTGCTCCGAAAACGTGTGGTTCCCCGGTTCGTCCGTCGGACGATTGAGCGGTGATCTTCACAGACCACTTCTTGGTGAAGCGGGACGCTCTGCGAAGGTCTCGGAAAGGTTACGAAATCAGATGCAGGTCTGTCCACTAGGGGACACGACGTCCGACTTCGGCCGACGACTAGCCCGCACGCAAAATCCGCAACCCGGGCCTCGCTGCGGGCCCGCACGCTGGGCCGATGGTTAGTTTTGCCGATCGTGCAGCGGCGGTGCTGACCATCGAAGCATCGGCGAAGACGCCTACGGCCGAACAGATCTCGGCGTCGGAATCGCCCATCTGCCGACCCTCTCGGACGCCGCGGCGATCGGGGTCGAGAGCAGCGTCGCCGCTGGTCATGGGCCCCACAAGAAGGCTCATCATGCAGCCGTCACACGCCCGGTGACGACCGGGACAACTCGTGCAGTCGATGTACATTGTGATCTCCATCTCACTCGGTCGTCGTTGGCTGTGTCGGCGGGCGATTCCATTGGAACCCGGCCCCGTTTCAGGTGGGCGACCGGAAGGATTCGGCCCTGGTGCTGACCACCGCCGACGACACTAGGACCGGCCACCGACACAAACGGCTCGTCTGCCGTTCGAGGTGCGCGCGTCGATGCGGCACCGGGGCGGTCCGCCGACGAAGGTTGTCGGTAGGTCGAACTAGCGTTCGCGATGTGGTGGCAGATACAGCTCAGCTCTCGTTCGCCGACCTGACCCGGTCGGCGGCCGGAGACCTCGGTTTCGGTGAACGTTCGCTGTTCGACACGACGATCGTGGTCGTCGACCTCGAGACCACCGGCGGCGATCCGGCGCGCGATGCGATCACCGAGATCGGTGCCGTGAAGGTGCGCGGCGGCGAGATCCTCGGCGAATTCGCCACTCTGGTCGATCCGCAGCGGTCGATCCCGCCGCAGATCGTCACGCTCACCGGCATCACCGAGATGATGGTGTACGACGCACCGCGGATCGGCGAGGTGCTCTCTTCGTTCATCGAGTTCGCACGTGGATGTCTGCTCGTCGCCCACAACGCACGCTTCGACATGGGATTCCTCCGGCACAACGCCACCCGGCTCGCGATGGACTGGCCGTTTCACACCAGTTTGTGCACCGTGCGCCTCGCTCGGCGCGTCCTGACGCGCGACGAGGCGCCGACGGTCCGGCTCGGTGCGCTGGCCGAGCTGTTCGATGTCTCGGTGCGGCCGACGCACCGAGCCCTCGACGACGCGCGGGCCACCGTGGAGGTACTGCACCACCTCCTCGAGCGCATCGGCAATCAGGGCGTACGCACCTATGCCGACCTCACCGCATACCTACCCCGTGGCAATCCGCGGCTGCGCGCGAAAAGAAGTCTGGGTGAAGGACTTCCATCGCGGCCAGGGGTTTACCTTTTCCGCGGTCCCTCCGATGAGGTGCTCTACGTCGGCACCGCCACCGATCTGCGGCGCCGCGTGCTGTCCTATTTCACCGGCTCCGACCCGCGCGGCCGGATCAACGAGATGGTGACTCTCGCCGCTCGCGTCGACCACGTCGAATGCGCACACGCACTCGAGGCGGGCGTGCGTGAGCTTCGGCTGATCCTCGGGCACTCCCCCGCCTACAACCGGCGCTCCACCCGCCCGCACCGCGGTTGGTGGATCACACTGACCGCCGAGCGCTTTCCCCGCCTGCAGATCACCCGCACACCGGGTATCGATTCGGTCGGACCGGTCCGCAATCGCAACCGCGCCGCGGAGATCGCCGAGATCATCGCCCGCGCAACCGGACTCCGCACCTGCCGGGCGCGGCTGCCGGCCGGCACGGTCCATCACTGGTGCCCGACCCCAGCCGACGGCGGCGACATCGTCGGCGGATGCGCGGCCGCTTCGACACGTCCGCTGACCGTCTCGGACTACGTGCGTCGGGTACGTGCGGCACACGATCTGCTCACCGGTCGCAACGCCGCGGCGCTGTCGGATCTGATTGCCGAACTCGAGCACCTCACCGCGGCGCAGATGTTCGAAACCGCTGCCCGGCACCGGGATCGGGTGGCCGCAACCATCGAAGTCCTCGCCCGGTGCCAACGCCTGGCAGCGCTCTGTCGGATCGAAGAACTCGTCGTCGCCCGGCCCGACGGCGAGCGCGGATGGGAACTGGCCGTCATTCGGCACGGCCGGCTGGCCTCGGCCGGGCACGCTCCCCGTGGGGTGGCGCCCATGCCCGTGGCCGAGGCGCTCATCGCGGCGGCGGAGACCGTGCTTCCCGGCGACGGACCGCTGCTCGGTGCGTCGCCGGACGAGTCGGCGCTGTTGTACCGGTGGATCACCGAACCGGGCATCCGCATCGTCTCGACGACCGACGGCTTCGCGGTCCCGGCCGGCTCCGCGATGAGCCGGGTCGATTGGGCCTCGGCAGCGCGTAACGCGGCACAGTCCCCGCCTCCCGACGCGTCGGTCCGCCGCCCACGCGGCGCTGTCGACCGTCGGTCGTCGGTCCGGCCCGGGCATAAGGTGATGCCATGATCACCGCCATCGTCCTCATCCACGCCGATGTCCACCAGATCCCGGAGACCGCGCAGGCGGTCGCCGACATCGCCGGTGTCGCCGAGGTGTACTCGTGTGCAGGCGACGTGGATCTGATCGCGAAGGTGAAGGTGCGTGACCACGCCGAGATCGCCGAAGTGGTGACCGGCCGGATCAATCGGCTCCCCGGGGTGACCCACACCGCCACCCACATCGCCTTCCGAAGCTATTCCAGCTCGCAGGTCGAGGGTGGCTTCTCCATCGGCGAAGAGTAAGAGGACAACGCAAGCAGCTTCCGGACGACACCGCTTCCCGGCGCGGCCGCCTCAGGAGCGCGGGCTCAGCTCCTGCGAGCGGAGAACCCAGCGGTCGAGCAGTGCCGTGGCGTCCCCGGAGTCCAGAACACGCTCGGCACGCCCCTTCGCAGCGCTCATCGCCGTGACGAATCCGGCCGCATCGAAACGTTCGGTCATCTCCGCCGAAACGATCGCGCCGGCTGCATTGAGAACGACGGCATCGCGCACCGGCCCTCGCCGGCCCGCGAAGAGCTCCTGCGCGATCGCGGCGTTGACGGTTGCGTCGCCACCCTGCAACGCCGAGAGGGCAACGTAATCGATCCCGAGGTCTCGTGGATCGAGTCTGAGCTGGGTGACCTCGCCGCCGATGACCTGCCAGACCGTCGATGTGGTGGTGGTCGTCAGCTCGTCGAGGCCGTCGTCGCCGCGCACCACCAGCACCGTGGCGTCGCGTTCGGCGAACGCTTGCGCGAGTACCGGCGCGAGGTCGGCAAAGGCGCATCCGATCAGACCACGCGACGGCCGCGCGGGGTTGGTCAGCGGTCCGAGCACATTGAAGACGGTAGGAATGCCGATCTCGCTGCGCGGCGGCCCGGTGAACCGGAATGCCGGGTGAAACACGGGGGCAAAGCAGAAGCCGATGCCCAGCTCGTCGACGCACCGACCCACCTCGGCCGCGCCGAGTCCGATCGACACGCCCAGCGCCTCGAGCACATCGGCACCGCCGCTCTTCGACGACGCCGCCCGGTTCCCGTGTTTGACCACCCCGACGCCGGCCGCGGCGATGACGATGGCGGTCATGGTCGAGATGTTCACCGTATGTGAGCGATCCCCACCTGTACCGACGACGTCGATGGCCGGCCGCGACACCGACACAGGCACCGCGTGCTCGAGCATGGCGGCGGCGAGTCCGCGCAATTCGGCGGGCGCAGCACCTTTCATCTTGACGCCGACCCCGAAGGCCGCGATCTGCGCTCCTGTCGCACTGTCGGTCATGATCTCGTTCATCGCCCATGCCGCTTCGTCGACGGTCAGATCGATCCCGTCGGTGACCCGGCCCAGGATCTGCGGCCACGTGTACGTCTGCGCGCTGCTCACGTCAAGAACTGTAGTGGCCACGGGTTTCGCCGCGGACCGCAGGCGTTCACCCCTCGCCGGGTCACGGTTCCTGGGTCGCGACGGCTCGCTGCAGCACCTGCCACGCCAGGGCCACCCCACCGTGGCGCGCCCCGAGTCCGGCCATCCGAGACCGTTCCTGCGACAGATGCAACGCATCGACGAGTTGCACCCGGGCCAGCAGCACGGACACGTGACCGTCGGGGATAGCGATTTCAGGAGCCGGCAGTGCGGCCGTGGGACTCACCGGCCGGTATCCGTCGAGCGCGGCCAGCGCGACCGCCTCGTCGACGCGCTCGCCCGGCAGTGCCACCAGATGGCGCACCACCGCTTGGTCGTCGGACCGCCACGGGGACCCGGCCAACACGGCCGAACTCGATGCGGCATCGTCGGTGCACGCGACCACAACCTGCAGGTCAGCATCGTCTACGCCGATCGCCGATGGTGCGCGCCGGCCACCGAGTCTGGCCGCAAGGCGCTGCCGCCGCGACGGCGGCACCGGGCGCCCGTTGAGGTCGTGCGGCACGCGACCGCCCGACGCCTCGGACCCCGACTGCGACGAACCCATATCACCGAGCAAACCACACCTATGGGAGACGAGGACACGCCGAGCGGCCCAGCGCAGTGGCGCCGACCAGCGGGAAGAGAAAAAGTTCCCACCAATCTCGGACCCAAGTGGTCACCGCGTACTACGAACCGTCATACTTCAACTTGTGACTAGCGCTGTAGGTACTTCCGGGACGGCCATCACCGCGCGCGTGCACTCACTCAACCGACCCAACATGGTGAGTGTCGGCACGATCGTCTGGCTGTCCAGTGAGCTGATGTTCTTTGCGGGTCTGTTCGCGATGTACTTTGTCGCGCGCGCCAACGCCAACCCGCAATTGGGCTGGCCGCCCGAGCCCACCGAACTGAATCTCAAGCTCGCGATTCCGGTGACGACAGTCCTCATCCTGTCGTCGGTGACCTGCCAGATGGGCGTCTTCGCCGCCGAACGCGGTGACGTCTTCGGCCTGCGCCGCTGGTACGTGCTGACATTCCTGATGGGCGCCTTCTTCGTCTGCGGCCAGGGCTATGAGTACTTCCACCTGGTCCAGGAGGGCACCACACTCTCCTCGAGTTCCTACGGCTCGGTGTTCTACATGGCCACCGGATTCCACGGACTCCACGTGATCGGCGGACTGGTCGCCTTCATCTTCCTGTTGATCCGGACCAAGCTGTCGAAGTTCACCCCGGCCCAGGCAACCGCCGCGATCGTCGTGTCGTACTACTGGCACTTCGTCGACATCGTCTGGATCGCCCTGTTCGTCACGATCTACTTCATCCGATGACGGCGCCGTACACCGCCCCGGCCCATCCGGATAGAACATGCTCCCGCGGGTGATCCCGCACCACAGCCCAGAGTCCGTCCGCTAGTAGAGAGACACAGATGAGTTCATCTCCACCGCGCTCGTCGGATAGCGATGCAGCTGACGCGGTTGATTCGGTCGTGACGCCGACGCCGCCGTCGGGCGGCACCGCCCGCCGGTCGAAGGCACGACGTAAGCTTCGCCGCCGTGTCAGCGGCCTGATCCTGTTGCTCGCCGGCCTGTTCATGGCCGGACTGGTGGCGTCGCTGCTGACGCCCAAGCCGCAGGTCGCCACCGCCGACGTCGACAACGCCGCGCTCATCACCGCCGGAAAGCAGCTGTATGACACGTCATGTGTGACCTGTCACGGCGCGAACCTGCAAGGCGTGCCCGACCGTGCCCCGTCGCTGCTGGGCGTCGGTGACGCGGCAGTCTACTTCCAGGTGTCGACCGGTCGCATGCCCGCGGCGCGCGGTGAGGCGCAGGCGCTACGCAAGCCGGCGAAGTTCACCACCGCCCAGATCGATCAGCTCGGCGCCTACGTACAGGCGATGGGTGGCGGTCCCAGCGTCATCTACGAGCACAATCCGGACGGCTCGATCAAAACCGAGAACGGTGTGCGCGTCGTCGCCCAGGAATCGCTGCGCGGCAAGAATCTCGGCCAGGGCGGGGAGCTGTTCCGACTGAACTGCGCCTCCTGCCACAACTTCACCGGCCGCGGCGGTGCCCTGTCCGGCGGTAAGTTCGCACCGCCACTGAGCGACGTCAAGGAACAGCAGATCTACACGGCCATGCTGACCGGACCGCAGAACATGCCGCGGTTCTCCAACCGGCAGCTCTCGACCGAGGAAAAGCAGAACATCATCGGCTTCGTCAAGTACGTCACCGAATCCAAGCCGCAGGGTGGCCTCGGGCTCGGTGGCTTCGGCCCGGTCAGTGAGGGCATGGTGATGTGGTTTGTCGGGGTTGTGGCGCTGGTCGCCGCCGCGATGTGGATGGGATCTCGAGCATGAGCGTCAGCGACAAGGACGCCCCTACCAGGGACGAACTCGATCAGATGAGCACCGACGAGCTGGTCAAGCTAGGCACCAACCTCGACGGGGTGGAGATCATCCACCGGGGTCAGCGCTATCCCGAGCCCGGTACCCGCGCAGAGAAGCGCGCGTCCCGCCAGGTCACGATCTGGCTGACCATCTCAGGGATCTCAGCCCTCGCCTGCTTCGTCGTGTTCTGTTTCAACCACTGGCGTTTCACCATGTCGGGCTCGCCGAAGTACTGGTGGTACACCCTCAACACGCCGCTGCTGGGCATCACCTTCGGTCTGTCGATCCTGGCGATCGGTATTGCACTCGCGCTGATCACCAAGAAGTTCCTGCCTTCGGAGCTGTCGGTGCAGGACCGTCACGACGGACCCGGTTCCAGTGATGTCGACAAGGCGACCATCGTCGCCCAGCTCAAGGACACCGGCACCACCTCGACCCTCGGACGCCGCAAGATGCTCATCGGATCGGGCCTTTTCGCCTTCGGTGCGCTGGCCTTCACCGGTGTGATCGCGGCGCTCGGTGGCTTCATCAAGAATCCGTGGGCCGATCGTGGGGATGCCCCGCTGTGGAATACCGGATGGTCCCCGATCTACAACTCCAAGGAGAACCCCAACGAGACGGTGTTCTTGCGCCGCGACGTGGGTGACCCGTACCGGGTGGCACTCGTGCGGCCCGAGGATCTCGACTCCGGCGCGATGGAGACCGTGTTCCCGTGGCGCGCGTCCGACGGCCTCGGTGAGACCGAGGAGTCGCGGGAGAAGCTGGTCTGGGGCCTCCGGTATGTCAGCAACCCGGTGATGCTCATCCGCCTGCGTCCCGCCGATGCCGCGCACGTCATCAAGCGCAAGGGCCAAGAGAGCTTCAATTACGGCGACTACTTCGGCTACACCAAGGTGTGCAGTCACCTCGGCTGCCCCACCTCGCTCTATGAGCAGCGCACCAACCGCATCCTGTGCCCGTGCCACCAGTCGCAGTTCGATGCGCTCGACTCGGCCAAACCGGTCTTCGGACCGGCCGCACGTGCCCTGGCACAGTTGCCGATCACAGTGAATGATCAGGGTTATCTGGTCGCCAACGCCGCGATCAACCGCGGCAACTACATCGAACCCGTCGGACCGGCTTTCTGGGAGCGTGATTCATGACCATCGCCGACCGCCTGGCGACGCAGGCCGAAGAGGTGGACTCCCGGTATCACCTCGCGTCGGGTATGCGCCGACAGATCAACAAGGTGTTCCCGAGCCATTGGTCGTTCCTGCTCGGTGAGATCGCTCTGTACAGCTTCATCATCTTGCTGTTGTCGGGTGTGTACCTGACCTTCTTCTTCGATCCGTCGATGAGCGAGGTCATCTATCACGGGGATTACGATCCGCTCAAGGGCGTCATGATGACGCGCGCATACGAGACCACGCTCAACATCTCCTTCGAGGTTCGCGGCGGTCTGTTCGTCCGGCAGATCCACCACTGGGCGGCGCTGCTGTTCGCCGCCTCGATCGTCATCCACATGGCGCGCATCTTCTTCACCGGCGCGTTCCGGCGACCACGCGAGGCCAACTGGATCATCGGCTGCCTTCTGCTGATCCTGGCGATGTTCGAGGGCTTCTTCGGCTATTCGCTTCCCGACGACCTGCTCTCGGGTACCGGCGTCCGTGCCGCGATGAGCGGTATCGTCCTCGGAATCCCGTTGGTGGGCACCTGGATTCACTGGGCACTGTTCGGTGGTCAATTCCCGGGCGACATCATCATCCCGCGCCTGTACGTGATGCACATTCTGTTGTTCCCGGGCATCATCCTGGCGCTCATCGGTGCGCACCTGGCACTGGTCTGGTACCAGAAGCACACCCAGTTCCCCGGCCCCGGCCGCACCGAGAAGAACGTCGTCGGTGTGCGCATCATGCCGGTGTTCGCCGCCAAGGGTGGAGCGTTGTTCGCCCTGGTGACCGGTGTTCTCGCGATTATGGCCGGCATCTTCCAGATCAACCCGGTCTGGGTGCTCGGTCCGTACAACCCGGGCCAGGTGTCGGCCGGCTCGCAGCCGGATATCTACATGATGTGGACCGACGGCCTGCTTCGTCTGGTGCCCGACTGGGAGCTGTACTGGGGTCACTACACGATCCCCGCGGTGTTCTGGGGTGTGGTGATCATCGGCTTGGTGTTCGCGGTCATGTTCTCGTACCCGTGGATCGAGAAGCGGCTGACCGGCGACGACGCGCACCACAACCTGCTGCAGCGCCCGCGTGACACCCCGGTCCGCACCGGGCTCGGTGCGCTGGCGTTCTCCTTCTACATCATCTTGACGTTGATGTGCATGAACGACATCATCGCGCTCAAGTTCCACATCTCGCTCAACGCCACGACCTGGGCCGGGCGTATCGGACTGATCGTGGTGCCGCCGCTGATGTACTTCATCACCTACCGGTGGGCGTTGGCGTTGCAGCGCAGCGACCGCGAGGTCCTCGCCCACGGCATCGAGACCGGCATCATCAAACGACTGCCGCAGGGCGAATACATCGAGCTGCACCAGCCCCTCGGCCCCGTCGACAGTCATGGTCATCCGATTCCGCTGCCATACCAGGGTGCGGCAGTCCCGAAGCGGATGAACAAGCTGGGGTCCTCGGGTGCACCCGGTACCGGTTCGATCCTCATCGCCGATCCGCCCGAGGAGCAGGCACACAATGCCGCACTCGACCATGAGCACGAGATCGCCGAGCGCAAGGCGCTGCGCGAGTTGCAGGAAAAGGGCGGTAATCCGCTCGAGTGATCCCGCGGACCGGGCTCTGACCCGGGAAGCGACTGTCCGACAACACGAATCGGCTGCCGTCACCGAACTGGTGACGGCAGCCGATTCGTATGTTCACTTCCGGGGATCGTGACCCGGCACGCTATCGACCTCGGCCACAGCGGGTCTGCCCACTCCCCTACCCCGGCCAGTTCGGTGGCAACCATGCCCCGAATCACACGCTGCCGCTTGCCAGTCCACGCGGTCGACCAGCGAGTGAACGAGGTGACTCGCTCACTCGGCGCGCTCGACGCCGCCGTCTACGACTCGATCGCCCGATCTCCCAGCCCACTACTCGACGCGACGATGCCGAGCCTCACCCGCGCGGCCGACCACAGCAAGCTGTGGCTCGTCGTCGCAGCCGCGCTGGCCGTAAGCGGCCGGCCCGACCTTCAGCGCGGTGCCGTGCGTGGTCTCGGTTCACTCGCGGTGACCAGTCTTGTGACCAATCAGGTCGCCAAACGCATCCGCCGACGAGCCCGGCCGAACACCACCCTCGTGCCTGCCATCCGCCGAAGTCGCGTCCTGCCCACATCCAACTCACTGCCCTCCGGCCATTCGGCCAGCGCCGCGGCGTTTGCGATCGGTGTCGCGATCGAGAATTCCGTTGCGGGCCTTGGGCTATCCGCGTTGGCGGGTCTTGTCGGATTCTCGCGGGTCGCGACCGGCGCACACTATCCGGGCGACGTGGCGATCGGACTGGGCATCGGCGCGGCGGTGGCCACCGCCGGCGCTCGGATTGCGCCGCCGATCATGCGCCGGCGCATCTGCATCCCGCCGACAGCCGCCTACCCGCGGCGACGGCCCGCCGGTGACAGACGGCGCAAATGTCACCGTCCTGCTCAACCCATCGTCGGCAGCGGGAGCGGCGGCGCGATCCGGGCACAGCTCGTCGACGAGCTGCCGGCCGCGCGCATCGTCGAACTGGGCTCCGACGACGACTTTCGCGACGTCGCTCGCGCAGCTGCTGCCGACTGTGAGGTGCTCGGCGTGTCCGGCGGGGATGGGACGGTGGCTGCCGCTGCCGCGGCCGCATTGGCCGCCGATCGTCCACTCGCCGTGTTTCCCGGCGGCACCTTCAATCACTTCGGCCGCGACATCGGCGCCCTCACCGTCGACGACACCCTCGATGCACTGCGAAACCGGCAGGTGTGCCGTGTCGATGTCGCCTGGATCAACAACGAACGGTTGGTTCTCAACACCGTCAGCATCGGCTCATATCCGCATTTCGTCCGCGCGCGCGAACGCCTCGAACACCGCACGGGAAAAACGGTGGCGAGTACCGTGGCGATTCTGCATGTGTGGGTCATGCGCGCCCGCAGCGCATCCGGGTCAACGGCGAAGAACTCGATGTGACGCTGTTCCTCCTCGGAAATTCCATGTACGGTTCGTCGGGTTTCGCCACTTCCCGCCGCGAACGCCTCGACGACGGACTCCTCGACGTGCGCTTCCTGCTCAGCGGAAACCGGTGGGCGTACGCCCGTTTGGTGCTCGAATTGGTCAGCGGCCGTCTGCAGCGGTCGAGCTCGTATCGAGAGATGCAGGTACCGCAGTTTTCCTTCACCTCCGACGACCCGGTCGTCGTCGCGCACGACGGTGAAATCGGTGAGTCGTACCGCGCGGCACGGTCCGCGTCGCCTACCGCGCTTTGCAGGTGTACGGGTCGAGCATCGTCGGCCGGTGACCTGCGAGCAGTCGCGTCGCCCGCCGGTCACGGTGTGGGTCGGACCTGCCTCCGCCGGCCCGACCGCGTCGCCGTCATATCCGTCGAGCCCATAGGAATGACTCAGCCGCACCCCGAGTCGGGGTGCGGCTGAGTCTGATCGTGGTGGGTCGGCGCCGGCGGCCCCCCGACGGCTCATCGGCCGTCGGTCAGTGCTTCTCCGGTCCGACGTGGTACTCGAAGACCAGCCCGGCTGCGCTGCCGATGATGCAGACGGCGGCGAAGATGCAGAACCAGATGTTGCCGGTCGCGAAGCCGATGGCGAACATCGCGGCCGAGGCGGCGACCAGGATCGGCCACCACGAATGCGGGCTGAAGAATCCGAGTTCACCCGCACCGTCCTCGACGTCGGCGTCCTCGTAGTCTTCCGGCCGGATCTCTACGCGACGTGCGACGAACCGGAAGTAGGTTCCGGCGATCAACGTCAGTCCGGCACTGAAGAACATGCCGACGACGCCCACCCACTCCACGCCGCGCGACGTGAAGGCGGTGCACAGCGTGTAGATGACGCCGGCGAGGAAGAAGAACGCAGTCAGGAGCTCGAAGAGCCGTGCTTCGATCTTCACTGGAAGTCACTCTCCTTGATCGTGCAGCCCGGGAGGCGGGTGTTGTTCGGATCGCCGGTGGCGGTTGCGGTGCCGTCGGATTGGCGGCGGGTGTCGAACGGCACGGTCACCACCGATTTCGGTTGCTGGCAAATCGCCTGCAGCGCTTCGGCGTTACTCGCACGCGGGTTGTTGTCCCGGTAAGTCATGTACCGCTCGAAGTCTTGCGGCGAGATCGCTCGCACCTCGAAGTTCATCATCGAGTGGTAGGTGCCGCACATCTCCGCGCACCGCCCCACAAACGCGCCGGTACGATCGATTTTCTCGATCTGGAAGACGTTCTCGGTGTGGTTCTGTTTCGGGAACGGCATCACGTCGCGCTTGAACAGGAACTCGGGCACCCAGAAGGAGTGGACGACGTCGGCTGCGGCCAGCTCGAATTCGACACGCTGATCGGTCGGCAGCACCAGGATCGGGATCTCGGTGGAGGTACCGATGGTCTCGACCTTGTCGAAACGCAGGTAGTCGCGGATGTCGTTGTTGCGTCCGTTGTCCGGTCCGGGCAGCGGCTCGCCGTCGTGCGTGTTCTCCTGTTGCACCTGCAGATCGAAGGGGTTACCCAGCGTGCTCTGGTAGTGCTTCTCCTGGCCACCGATCTCGGCCTGCCGGTACCCGAACTTCCAGTTCCACTGGAAGGCGGTGACGTCGACGACGACCTTGGGGTCGTCGGTCTTCTTCTCCACGTCGGTCTGCACGATGACCGTGAAGTAGAACAGGACCGCGATGATGACGAACGGAATGGCCGTGTAGGTCAGCTCCAGTGGCACGTTGTAGGCGGTCTGTCGCGGGAATTCGTCCTGACCTTCCTTGTGCCGGTGGAAGGTGATGGTCCAGAAGATCAGACCCCACACCAGGATGCCCATTATCAATGCCGCGATGACCGACCACGTCCACAGGTGGCGCATTGCCTCCGCCTGTGGGGTTATGCCGGTGGGCCAGCCGAACCTCGCGACGTCGTCGCCTCGGCAGCCCGTCATCACCAGAGCACCGACGGCGAGGATCGCGACTATGCCGAACCGTTTTGTCACCCGCGACGCGGACGAAACACGCCGGGCTCGGGGCCGTTCACCGTGTGCCAATTTCACGCCTTCCTGCTCGCTCGCCGCGACGTTCCCGTCACGCGAGTCGCATGCCACATGACCTGCTCCGACGCGTTGTCTCCGAAGGGAACCCGGCCACCGGCCGAACTGCCCGCGGGCACCACGGTCAGACCGTGGCCGCGCCTATGTACTACGCAGCGTAGACCAACTCTCAGGAACTTTTTCGGTTGGGGTGGATCAGCGCGTCGAATTCGCGCCGGACGCCCCGACATGCCCTGTCGGCCGATGATTTGGTCGCCGACGAGCCCTACGCCGGAGCACCCGGACATCCCCGATGCGGCATACTCGGACCCGGCCGGATCATCTTGTTCGGTGACCTGTTCCCACTATCCGAAAGAGGCCTGAATCCCTGTGTGTGGCTTGCTCGGTCTGCTGACCCCCGACGGATCGGCCGGATCCGCCGTCGACCTCATCGCCGCGGCCTCGCACTGCATGCGTCATCGTGGCCCGGACGAACCGGGCACCTGGCACGACGACGATCTGGTCCTCGGGTTCAATCGCCTCTCGATCATCGATATCGAGCACTCGCATCAGCCGCTGCGCTGGGGCCCGCCGGAAAGTCCCGAACGCTATGCCCTGGTGTTCAACGGCGAGATCTACAACTACTTGGAGGTGCGCGCCGAACTGGCCGACGACGAGCACGCCGTATTCCGCACGGAGGGCGACGGCGAGGCGATTGTCGCGGCGTTCCATCATTGGGGGCCCGATGCGGTGCGCCGGCTGCGCGGCATGTTCGCCTTTGCCATCTGGGATACCGAAACCCGGACGCTGTTCCTGGCGCGCGACCCGTTCGGTATCAAGCCGATGTTCCTCGCGACGGGCCCGGGCGGCACCGCCTTCGGCAGTGAGAAGAAGAGCCTGCTGGAGCTGATCGATCGACTCGATGTGTCGGCCGACCTGGATCTGCGCGCGCTCGAGCACTACACGGAACTGCAGTACGTGCCCGAGCCGGAGACGCTGCACACCTCGATCCGTCGACTCGAATCAGGTTGCCACGCAACGGTTCGCCCAGGCCAAGCCCCTTCGGTGACGCGCTATTTCACACCGCAGTTCGGCATCCGGCCGGTCACCGACGCGACCCGGCAGAAGCGCTATGACGAGATCGCCGACGTGCTCGCCGATTCGGTGGCCAAGCACATGCGTGCCGACGTGACGGTTGGCTCGTTCTTGTCCGGTGGCATCGATTCCACGGCGATCGCGGCGCTGGCGATCCGCCACAACCCCGACCTCATCACGTTCACCACCGGATTCGATCGCGACGGCTATTCCGAGATCGACGTCGCCGCCGAGTCCGCTGAGGCGATCGGCGCCCGCCATATCGTCAAGGTCGTCGACGAGGACGAATTCATCAGCGCGATCCCGAAGATCGTCTGGTACCTCGACGACCCGGTGGCCGATCCGGCGTTGGTGCCCCTGTACTTCGTCGCCGCCGAGGCCCGCAAACATGTCAAGGTGGTGCTCTCCGGGGAGGGCGCCGACGAGTTGTTCGGCGGCTACACCATCTACAAGGAGCCGCTGTCGTTGTCGGCGTTCGACCGACTGCCGCAGATGTTGCGCCGCATGGCGGGCAAGGTGTCGGACCGCATTCCCGAGGGCACCCGCGGCAAGAGCCTGCTGCATCGCGGGTCGCTGACGCTCGAGGAGCGCTATTACGGCAATGCCCGCAGTTTTGACGACGCGCGCCTGCGCGCGGTCTTGCGCGATTACCGTCCGGAGTGGACGCACACCGATGTGACCGCACCGATCTACGCGCGCAGCCAGGACTGGGATCCGGTTGCACGGATGCAACACATCGACCTGTTCACCTGGCTGCGCGGGGACATCCTCGTCAAGGCCGACAAGATGACGATGGCCAATTCGCTGGAGTTGCGTGTGCCGTTCCTCGACCCCGAGGTGTTCGCGGTTGCCGAGGCGCTGCCGTTCGACGAGAAGATCGCCCACGGCACCACCAAGTACGCGCTACGCAAGGCGCTCGAGCAGATCGTGCCGCCGCACGTGTTGCACCGCAAGAAGTTGGGCTTTCCCGTCCCGATCCGCCATTGGCTCGCCGGCTCACAGATGTATGACTGGGCGCACGAGACGATCACCGCCTCGCAGACCGATCACCTGTTCAACAAGGCGGCCGTCATCACGATGCTCGAGGAGCATCGAGAAGGCACCGTCGACAACAGCCGCCGGTTGTGGACGGTGCTGATCTTCATGGTCTGGCACGCCATCTTCGTCGAACAGACGCTGGTTCCCGAGATCACCGACCACACCTACCCCGTCCGGCTGTAGCTCGCCGACTCCCGCCGGGCGCGTCGGGTCCGCACGACGCCAGCTGCTCCCCCGCCGGGCGCGTCGGGTCTGCACGACGAAGAGCGAGGAGCGCAGCGACGATGCGGCGCCACCCCGCCGGGCGCGTCGGGTCTGCACGACGAAGAGCGAGGAGCGCAGCGACGATGCGATGAGGAGGAAGACCCGGCGCCAAGAGCCCGGCGGGCGCGACGGCGAAGCCGGCGCCAACAACTCCGCCGGGCGCGTCGGGTCTGCACGACGAAGAGCGAGGAGCGCAGCGACGATGCGGCGCCACCCCGCCGGGCGCGTCG